>CBIHPZ010000376.1:0-4683 GCA_966211865.1 uncultured Aquabacterium sp. | reverse complement strand
GCTTGTGATTACGTAATTACAGCATTACAGTGCCACGCCATGGCTGATCCGATCCCCCTGCGCGGCACGTCCCTGCACGACGGCGTGGCCGCCCGCCTGCGCACCATGGTCTTCGAGCGCGAGCTGGCCCCGGGCGAGTACATCGACGAGCTGGCCCTGGCCGAGGCCTGGCACATCAGCCGCACGCCGCTGCGCGAGGCGCTGAAGGTGCTGGCCGCCGAGGGCCTGGTCGAACTGGTGCCGCGCCGCGGCTGCCGCGTCATCGAGATGACCGACGCGGATGCCGAGCAGCTGTTCCCGGTCATGGCCATGCTGGAAGGCCGCTGCGCGCTGGAAGCCACGCAGCGCGCCAGCGACGACGACATCGCCGAGCTGCGCCGTCTGCACGACCAGCTGGAACGCGCTGCATCAGCCGCGGACATAGACGGTTATTACCGCGTCAACCACGAGTTTCACTCGCTGGTGCAGCAACTCGCCGCCAACCGCTGGCTGGACCGCGTGGGCGGCGACCTGCGCCGCTTCATGCGCCTGTGGCGCGGCCGCCAGCTGAAGCTGCCGGGCCGGCTGGCCGCATCGCTGAACGAACACCGCGTGCTGATCGACGCCTTCGAGCAGCGCGACGCGGCGCGCGCCGAACGCGCGATGCACGACCACCTGATGGCCCAGCTGGCGGCGCTGAAGGCGCTGCAGCGGCGCGAACGCAAGGGGAGCCAGAAGCATGCTTGAACAGCTGCGCAGCGCGGCGCGCCGCGTGCAGTCCGAACGCCACGTCCGCGCGCTGCTGGGCGATTGCCGGCGCCTGTTGTCCGAGCGCGGCGAGGCCAACGGCCCCGGCATCGCGTCGGGCATCGTCGGCCAGCTCGACGGCCTGGCCGACGAGCAGCGCCTGGCCTTCTTCCAGCACCTGGCGCAGGACTTCGGCCCCGACCCGCAGCAGGTGCTGGACAGCGCGCAGGCCTATGCCAAGGCGCCCACCGACCCGGCCCGCCTGGCGCGCCTGACGCAGGCCGCCGAGCCGCCGCGGCAGGAGCTGTTCCGCCGCCTGAACCGCGCGCCCGGCGGCACCGCGGCCATCGTGCGGCTGCGCCGCGCGCTGCTGGAACGGCTGCCGAAGCAACCGCCGCTGCAGTCGGTCGAACACGACCTGCTGCACCTGCTGTCCAGCTGGTTCAACCCCGGCTTCCTGCAGATGAAGCGGGTGGACTGGAACTCGCCCGCGCAGCTGCTGGAACAGATCATCCGCCACGAGGCGGTGCACGAGATCGACGGCTGGGACGACCTGCGCCGCCGCCTGCAGCCCGACCGCCGCTGCTTCGCCTTCTTCCACCCGCAGCTGCCGGACGAGCCGCTGATCTTCGTGGAGGTGGCGCTGGTGCCGGAGATGGCCGACGCGATCGCGCCGCTGATCGACAAGAAGTCGCAGCCGCTGCCGCCGGAGCAGTTCAAGGTGGCGGTGTTCTATTCGATCAGCAACTGCCAGCCGGGGCTGCGCGGCGTGTCGCTGGGCAACTTCCTGATCAAGCGCGTGGCCGAGACGCTGAAGCAGGAGCTGCCGCAGCTGAAGACCTTCTGCACCCTGTCGCCCATTCCCGGGCTGATGGGCTGGCTGCACAAGGCGGCCGAGCATTTCGAGGTGCTGCCGCCCGCCGCCGGCGAACGCGCGGCGCAGGCGCTGGCGGCCATCCAGGCGACGGTGAAGGCCGCGGGCAGCGACGACCTGGCCACGCTCACCGCCGCCGCCAGCCCCGTGCGCGACGATCCCGTGGTGCAGCAGGCGCTGAAGACCTTGGCCGCCATCTACCTGGTGCATGCCTCGCCCACGCCGCAGGGCGACCCGGTGGCGCGCTTCCACCTGGACAACGGCGCGCGGCTGGAGCGCCTGAACGGCAAAGCCAACCTCTCCGCCAAGGGCTTGAAGCAATCGGCCGGGCTGATGGTGAACTATCTGTACGACCTGCACCGCATCGAGACCTGCCACGACCGCTTCCTGCATGGCCGGGTGGTCCATTCCCGCGCCGTGTCGGCGCTGCTGTGACACCAGGAAGTGCCCTCAGGAAATCCCGCAAGGAAGTACCGCAGCGAAGTAACGCCAAAAAGGCGCAGCCAGCGGCCCGCAGAAGCCGCGCGCCGACCATCCCCCACCTCGGAGACATGCGCATGAAGAACGTCGTTTCGATCCCGCGCCGCCGCGCGCTGCTGGGCCTGGCCGCGCTGCCGGCCGCCGGCTTGGGGCCCACGGGCCGCGTGTTCGCCCAGGCCGCCTGGCCCACCAAGCCCGTCACCATCGTCGTGCCCTTCCCGGCCGGCGGCGGCACCGACGCCTTCGCGCGGCCGCTCTTCGCACTGATGAGCAAGAACGCCGGCAAGCAGTTCGTCATCGACAACAAGGGCGGTGCCGGCGGCACGGTGGGGGCCAGCCTGGCCTCGCGCGCGGCACCCGACGGCTACACCTTCTTCATGGGCGCGGTGCACCACGCCATCGCGCCGTCGATGTACCCCAAGCTGGACTACAACCTGGAGACCGACTTCATCCCCGTCGGCCTCATCTCCAGCGTGCCGCAGGTCATCGTGGTGCACCCGCAGCGGCTGCCGGTGAACGACCTCAAGGGCCTGCTGGAGCACCTGCGCAAGAACCCCGGCAAGGTCAACTACGCGTCCGCCGGCAACGGCACCTCGCACCACCTGGCGGGCGAGCTGTTCAAGCTGCAGACCAAGACCTTCATCACCCACATTCCGTACCGCGGCGCGGGCCCGGCGCTGCAGGACCTGATCGCGGGCCAGGTGGACATGATGTTCGACGGCCTGGGCTCCTCCGCCTCGCACATCAAGGGCGGCCGCGTGAAGGCCATCGCGGTGGCTTCGGACAAGCGCGCCCCCGGCTTCCCGGACACGCCCACCGCGGCCGAGGGCGGCGTGCCCACCTACCAGGTGGCCACCTGGTACGGCCTGTGGGCGCCCAAGGGCACGCCCAAGGACGCCATCGACGGCATGCAGGCCGAGATGAAGAAGGCGCTGGGCTCCGAGGAGCTGAAGTCCGCCTGGGCCGGCCTGGGCGCCAACCCGCCCAACCAGTACGGCGCCGACTTCGGCAAGTTCGTCAGCAGCGAGATCAAGCGCTGGCACGAGGTGGTGAAGAGCTCCGGCGCTAAGCTCGACTGAACGCCCATGCACGGCCCCGGCGCGGGCCGTGATCCACACCCTCGCCGGCTCAGCGCCGCTTGCCTTCATCAACAGCAACATGAACGACCAGAACCTCTTCAGCGCGCTGCGCGCCGGCTTCCCGTCGAACCTGGACGAGGTGGCGATCGAGACCGCCGACGGCCCCGGCGCGCCGCTCTTCTATTCCTGGCGCGACCTCGAACGCGGCACCGCGATGCTGGCCAACCTGCTGGCCGGCCTGGACCTGCCGCCCGCCAGCCGCATCGCCGTGCAGACCGAGAAGAGCGTCGAGGCGCTGATGCTGTACCTGGCCGTGCTGCGCGCCGGCCACGTGTTCCTGCCGCTGAACACCGCCTACCAGGCGGCCGAGATCGAGTACTTCATCGGCAATGCCGAGCCGGCGGTCTTCGTCTGCGCACCGAAGAACTTCGCCTGGGTCAGCCGCATCGCCTTCAATGCCGGCGTGGGCCATGTCTTCACCTTGGGCGACGACCGCTCCGGCAGCCTGCTGGAACGCGCTTCCCACTGCAGCGACCAGCACAAGCCGGTGACCAAGCAGGCCGACGACCTGGCCGCGATCCTGTACACCAGCGGCACCACCGGGCGCAGCAAGGGCGCGATGCTGAGCCACGGCAACCTGCTGTCGAACGCGCAGACGCTGAAGAGCTACTGGGGCTGGCGCTCGGGCGACGTGCTGATCCACGCGCTGCCCATCTTCCACGTGCACGGCCTGTTCGTGGCGTCGCACGGCGCGCTGCTGAACGGCAGCCGCATGATCTGGTTCGGCAAGTTCGACCCGCGCGCCGTGGTGGCCCGCCTGCCCGACGCCACGGTGTTCATGGGCGTGCCCACGCTCTACGTGCGCATGCTGGCCGAGCCGTCGCTAACGCCTGAAGCCTGCGGCCTGATGCGGCTCTTCATCGCCGGCTCGGCGCCGCTGCTGCCCGAGACCTTCAACGAATGGCGCGAGCGCACCGGCCACACCATCCTCGAGCGCTACGGCATGAGCGAGACGGTGATGCTGACCTCCAACCCCTACCTGGCGGTGGAAGGCGAACGCCGCGCCGGCACCGTGGGCTTCCCGCTGCCGGGCGTGCAGGTGCGCATCCGCGACGCGGCCACCGGCCAGCCCTGCCCCACCGGCGAGATCGGCGGCATCGAGGTCAAGGGCCCCAACGTCTTTTCGGGTTATTGGCGCATGCCGGAGAAGACGCGCGAGGAGTTCGTCATCGACGACGCCGGCGAGCGCTGGTTCAAGACCGGGGACGTCGGCCGCTTCGACGAACGCGGCTACCTCAGCATCGTCGGCCGCAGCAAGGACCTGATCATCAGCGGCGGCTACAACGTCTACCCGGCGGAGATCGAGGGCTACATCAACGAGATGGACGGCGTGGCCGAATCGGCCGTGATCGGCGTGCCGCACCCGGACTTCGGCGAAGGCGTGGTGGCGGTGGTGGTGCCCAAGCCCGGCGCGTCGGTCGACGGGTCGGCGGTGGTGGCATCGCTCAAGACCAAGATCGCCAA
>CBIHPZ010000375.1:0-4686 GCA_966211865.1 uncultured Aquabacterium sp. | reverse complement strand
TTCCCCACCACCATCCACTTCGGCCCCGGCGCCAGCAAACTCGTCCTCGACCACCTCAAGGAGCAAGGCAAGTTCCGCCCCCTGATCGTCACCGACCAGGCCCTGGCCAAGCTCCCGGTCCTGAATGAATTCAAAGCCCAACTGGCCAAAGACCTGGCCACCCAGGTCTACGACGGCGTCCACGGCAACCCCACCTGCGCCCAGGTGATGCAAGGCGCGGAAGTCTTCAAGAACCACCAGGCCGACTGCGTCATCGGCTTCGGCGGCGGCGCCGCGCTCGACGTCGCCAAGGTCGTCGGCATCGCCGCCACCCACGAAGGCGACATCCTGGAATACGTCTGGGACCACCCCCAGGTCCGCCCGATCGACAAGGACCTGCCGTACTTCATCGCCATCCCGACCACCGCCGGCACCGGCAGCGAGGTCGGCCGCTCCGCCGTCGTCTCCGAGAACGACACCCACCACAAGCGCACGGTCTTCAGCCCCAAGATCCTGGCGAAAGCCGTCTTCGCCGACCCCGAACTCACCGTCGGCCTGCCGCCCCAGGTCACCGCCGCCACCGGCATGGACGCGCTGACGCACAACATCGAAAGCTACCTCTCCCCCGCCTACCACCCGCTGTGCGACGGCATCGCGCTGGAAGGCCTGCGCATCGGCGCGCGCGCACTGGCCACCGCCGTCAAGGACCCCCACAACCTGCAGGCCCGCGGCGACATGCTGATGAGCTCGATGATGGGCGCCATCGCCTTCCAGAAGGACCTGGGCTCGGTCCACGCCTGCGCCCATGCGCTGGGCGCGGTGGCCGACCTGCACCACGGCCTGGCCAACGCGCTGATGATCGACACCGTGCTGGCCTGGAATTACGAGGCGGTGCCGGAGAAGTTCGATGAAATGGCCCACGTCGTGGGACTGGGGCCGAAGAACGGCCAGGCCTTCGTCGGCTGGCTGAAGGACCTGAAGCAGCAGATCGGCATCACCGGTGGACTCGGCGCACGCGGCGTCACCGAAGCCATGCTGCCGAAGCTCGTCCCATTGGCCGCGGCCGACTTCACCGGCGGCACCAACCCGCGCCCGGCCACGCCGGCCGACTACGAGCGCTTCTTCCGCCAAGCGATGTGAGACCGACATGAGCGACGACGGCAAACCCCTGCTCATCGGCGTCTCCGCCCGCATCTACTACCCCGGCACGCCCGGCATCCAGGAAGCCGGCGTCTGGACCAAGACGCTGCACTACCTGGAACAGTCGGTCGCGCACTGGCTGCTGGCCGGCGGCGCGGTGCCCGTGATGGTGCCGGCGGTGGACCGCGACAGCCTGGTCAAGCGCTCCGACATCCACCTCGACCACTACGCCCAGGCGCTGGACGGCCTGGTGCTGCAGGGCGGCAACGACGTCGCGCCCGAGTCCTACCGCGAATCGCCGCTATCACCCGAATGGAGCGGCGACCGCGTGCGCGACCGCTACGAGATGGCACTGATCCGCGCCTTCGTCGATGCCGGCAAACCGGTGTTCGGCATCTGCCGCGGGCTTCAATTGCTCAACGTCACCTTCGGCGGCACCCTGCTGCAGGACATCGCCACCCAACGGCCCGAAGCGCAGTCGCACCGCGAACTCGGCAAGTACGAGCAGCATTTCCACACCATCGACCTGCTGCCCGGCAGCACGCTGGCGGGCCTCTACCCCGGCGTGGCCCGCGCGCGCATGAACAGCATCCACCACCAGGGCATCAAGGACCTGGCGCCCGGCTTCGACATCGAGGCGCGCTGCCCCGAGGACGGCATGATCGAAGCCATCCGCCGCCGCGAAGGCAGCTACGTGGCCGGCGTGCAATGGCACCCCGAATTCCACGACCCCGACGACCCGGCCCATTTCGACGACGGGCCCATCCTCCGCCACTTCCTCGCCGCGGCCCGCGCCGCGAGACAAGGCTGATTCACCATGGCCACCTTGCACATCGCCAATCCCCACACCGGCCAACCCATTGCCGAATTGCCGGCGGACGACAGCGCCTCCGTCGCCGCCAAGGCCGCCGCCGCGCGCGCCGCGCAGCCCGCGTGGGCGCGCGTGCCGATCAGCGACAAGCTGGCCATCATCCAGCGCTTCCGCGCCGCCATCGTGGCCGAACTGGAATCGCTGGCCACCACGCTGACCCAGGAAGTGGGCAAGCCGATTTCGCAATCGCGCAATGAATTGAATGGGCTGCTGCCGCGCCTGGACTTCTTCCTGGAACAGGCCGAAGGCGCCCTGCGCGACGAGCATGTGCTGGACGGCGGCGGCATGCACGAGCAGATCTCGCACCAGCCCTTGGGCGTCATCGCCAACATCTCGGCCTGGAACTACCCGTACTTCGTCGGCTGCAACGTCATCGTGCCGGCGCTGCTCACCGGCAATGCGGTGCTCTACAAGCCCTCGGAATACGCGACGCTGACCGGCCGCCACATCACGCGCCTGCTGCACGCGGCCGGCGTGCCGGCGGACGTGATGCAGTGCCTGGTGGGCGGCGGCGACGTGGGCGCGGCGCTGCTGGCGCAGCCGGTGGACGGCGTGTTCTTCACCGGCAGCCATGCCACCGGCCAGCGCATTGCGCAGTCCGTGGCCCACCGATTCATCAAGCTTCAATTGGAACTGGGCGGCAAGGACCCGACCTACGTGCGCGCCGACGCCGACCCGAAAGCCGCCGCCGAGAGCCTGGCCGACGGCGCCATGTACAACACCGGCCAGAGCTGCTGCTCGGTGGAACGCATCTACGTGCACGAGGCCATCCACGACGCCTTCGTCGAGCATTTCCTGGCCACCGTCGCCAGCTTCAAGGCCGGCGACCCGATGGACGCCGGCACCTACATCGGCGCCATCACCCGCGCGCCGCAGCTGGACGTGCTGGACGCGCAGGTGGCTGATGCAAAAGCCAAGGGCGCCACCTTGCGCTGCGGCGGCCAGCGCCTGCCCGGCCCGGGCCACCACTACGCGCCCACCGTCTTCACCGGCGTCGACCACACGATGGAGCTGATGCGCGAGGAGAGCTTCGGCCCGGTGATCGGCATCCAGCAGGTGGGCAGCGACGAGGAAGCGCTGCGCCTGATGAACGACACGCGCTACGGGCTCACCGCCGGCGTCTACACCAAGGACGAAACCGCGGCACGCACCCTGCTGTCCCAGGTGAACGCCGGCACCGTGTACTGGAACTGCTGTGACCGCGTGAGCCCGCGCCTGCCCTGGTCCGGCCATGGCGATTCGGGCGTGGGCCTCACGCTGTCGGTCTACGGCATCCAGGCCTTCACGCGGCCCAAGGCCTGGCACCTGAAGAGCCCGGGCTGAAATGGGCGCGCCGCGCTCGGGTCACCCACCCTTCGCCCCGCCGCCCGCCAGGGCTTTCGGGATGAACAAGCGGGCGCTGAGATGGCCTTGCAACGGCTGACCCTGTTCGACCTGGACCACACGCTGCTGGATGGCGACAGCGACGTGCTGTGGTGCGATTTCCTGATCGCACGCGGCCTGCTCGACCGCGACGAATTCGGCGCCCGCAATGCCGCGATGGAACGCGACTACCGCGCCGGCACGGTCAGCGTGCAGGCCTTCTGCGATTTCTACGTCTCCACGCTGGCCGGCCGGTCCGTGGCTGAATGGCAGCCGCTGCGCGAAGCCTTCCTGTCCGAGGTCGTGGTGCCGCGCCTCTGGCCCGCCGGGCGGGCCTTGGTGCAGCAGCACCAGCAGGCCGGCGACCTGGTGCTGATGACCACCGCGACCAACCGCTTCATCACCGAATGGACGGCCGCTCATCTTGGAATACAGCACCTGCTGGCGACCGAATGTGAACTGGACGCCGCGGGGATGTTCACCGGCCGCACCGCCGGCCATCTGAACATGCGCGAGGGCAAGGTCCTGCGCTTGCAGGCCTGGCTGGCGGAACGCGGCCTGGCACTGGGCGACATGGATTCGACGCTGTACAGCGACTCGATCAACGACCTGCCGCTGCTGTCGGCCGTGACCCGCGCGGTGGCGGTCGATCCCGACGCGCAGCTGCTGGCAGTGGCGCGGGAGCGGGGATGGGCCCGGATGTCGCTTCGCACCGCAGCAGCCGGGATGCTGGACGTTAAGACATGATCTCTGGACGATGCGCGGCCTTTCGTCCAAGGCCGCGGCCCACACTGGGCACCGTGCGCTCTTGCACGGCTTCACCCAGAAAGACCCGCCATGTCCCGCATTCCCCCGGTCAACCCCGCCGCCACCACCCCGGACCGCCAGGCCATGCTGTCCGCCATCCACCAGGCCTTCGGCGCCACGCCGGCCATGTTCAAGACCGTCGCCCAGTCGCCCGCGGCATTGAAGATGATGTGGAGCGCCTTCGGCGCCCTCGGGGCCGGCGTGATCCCGCCCAGGCTGGGCGAGCAGATTGCGGTGGCGGTGGCCGACCGCAATGCCTGTGAATACTGCCTGGCCGCGCACACCGCACTGGGCCGCAAGGCCGGCGCCAGCGCCGCCGAGATGGCCGCCGCGCAGGCCGGTGAATCGGCCGACCCGAAGACCAACGCCGCGCTGCGCTTTGCCCTGAAGGTGGTGGACACGCGCGGCCAGGTGACCGATGCCGACGTGCAGGCCCTGCGCGCCGCCGGCTTCGACGACGAGCACATCGTCGAGATCCTGGCCCACGTGGCGCTGAACCTCTTCACCAACTACGTCAACGTCGCCTT
>CBIHPZ010000374.1:0-4695 GCA_966211865.1 uncultured Aquabacterium sp. | reverse complement strand
AGCCGCGCGATGTCCGCGCTGCCGTCGGTGCCCTGCACGGTGGCCCAGGTCTTCAGCGCGTCGTCGCTGCGGCCGGCGCGCCACTGCACGTAGCCCAGGTGCAGCGCGGCCTCGTCCGGGCGCCGCAGGCCACCCTTGGCGATGCCCTGCTCCATCAGCGTGGCGGCGCGCGGGTAGGCGCCGGTGCCGGCAATCGCCATCCCCAGGTTCACCAGCGCCGTGCCTTCCTTGGCTTTCTGGCCCGAGGCTTCGGCGTCCGCGAACTGCTTCTGGTCGGCCGCGGCGGCCTTGTTGGCCTGGTCGCGCAGCTTGGCGTGCGCGGCGGCGTCCGGGCCCTTGCCCAGCAGGCCGGCGGCGTAGCCCTCCTCGACCAGCTTCTGCGCCTCGGCGGGCAGGCCGCTCTGCAGCGCGCGCTGCGCCATGTCGGCCAGCTCGTCGCCCATCAGCGCAATGCCCAGCGCGCGCTGCAGGCGGTAGACGTCGATGCGCAGGCGGTCGTCGGCAAAGCCGGGCTTGCGCACGGTGCGCGAGATCAGGTCGTTCCAGTAGTCGGGCGTGGGGTGGTGCTGCACCAGCAGCTCCAGGGTCTGCACGTAGCCGGTGTTGTCGCCCGACTTCTGCTGGCTGAAGCCCAGCACCCGCAGCACCTGCTCGTTGGGCTTGCGGTTGGCGGCCAGGTCGGCCTGCACGATGGCCTTGGCCTCGGTGATGGCGGCCGGGTAGTCGCCGGTCTCGGCCAGCAGCTGGGCCTGCACCCGCTGCAGGGCCTCGTCGTTGCCGCCCAGCTGGCGGTAGGACTTCAACAGCGCCAGCGCCTTCGGGTAGGCCTTGGTCTGGATGGCCAGGCGGGCCGCGGTCTCGGTCACCGAGAGCTTGTCCTTCTCGGGCAGGAAGGACGAGCCCAGCACCTTCTCGAACTGCGCCAGCGACAGCGCCGGGTCGCCCGCCGCCAGCGCGGCCACCGCCTTGGTGTGGTCGATGCTGTGCTGCTCGTAGGCGGTGAGGTTGGGCGTGGCTTCGGCCTCGGCGATCTTGGCCAGCGCCTCCTTGCCGTTGTTGGCGCGGATCAGCGCCTGCGCGGCATTCAGCGGGTTGCCCACTTCCGGCCGCACGGTCAGGCCGGCGGGCGCGCTGGCGGCCGGGGCTGGCGCGGCGCTCTGCGCCGCGGCCGGCAGCGCCGCGGCGGCCACCAACAAGGCCAGCAGCGGGGACACCAGGGCGGACACCCGGGGGGACGACAGCGCGCTGCGGCGCGCAAGGGAAAGGGTCGCGAACATGCCGTGGATCCTGCGGGAAAGGGGGGGAAAGCGGCGGGGCGGGTCCCGCCGCGCGCCGGGGCGCCTTGCGTCGGGTCCGCTGGCAAACGACGCGCCGCGGCAGGCACCGGCGTGGCCGGGGCGCAAGGGCGTGAGTGTAGGCGCGGGCCCGCGGTTCCCCGCGACCGTGGTTCCACGGGGTTACAAACCGGCGAGAAGCCGGCGCGCGGGCATACGATGGCTGCCGATACCGCCACTTTCGCGCCACCGCGTCCTTCCGCCATGAGCCTCGCCACCATCGAACTGCACCCGGACGCCGAGCCGGTCGCCACCGTCATCGTGCTGCACGGGCTGGGCGCCGACGGCACCGATTTCCTGCCGATGGCCGACGAGCTGGACCTCTCCGCCATCGGCCCGGTGCGCTACGTGCTGCCGCGCGCGCCGGTGCGGCCGGTCACCATCAACGGCGGCTACCGCATGCGCGCCTGGTACGACATCCTGGGCAGCGACCTTGTGCGGCGCGAGGACGAAGCCGGCCTGCGCGAATCGGTGCGGCTGGTGCATGCGCTGCTGGACCGCGAGGCCGCGCGCGGCGTGCCGCCGGGCCGCACCGTGCTGGCCGGGTTCTCGCAGGGCTGCGCCATCACGCTGCTGGCCGGCCTGCGCTACGGGCAGCGGCTGGCGGGGCTGGCCGGGATGTCCGGCTACCTGCCGCTGGCCGACACCACCACCGCCGAGCGCCACGGCGCCAATGCCGACGTGCCGGTGTTCCTGGCCCACGGCCGCAACGACGGCGTGGTGCCGATGGCACGCGGCACCGCGGCACGCGACGCGCTGCAGCGGCTGGGCCACGGCGTGGCGTGGCACGAGTACCCGATGGAGCACTCGGTCTGCATCGAGGAGATCGGCGCGCTCAACCAGTGGCTGCTGAAGGTGCTGACGCCGTCGCGCTGAGCCGCTGTCCGCACGCGGTCGCGTGGTTCTTCGCCCATGGCCATGCACCCGTGGGCAGCGGCGGTGACGACCACGGGCCTGCCGGCCGAGGCCCCCAGGCCGACCGGCGCGGCCCGGCGCCGGTCAATCGTCCAACCCCTGCCCGGCCTGGATCGCCGCGGTGATCTGCCGCGCCGTCTCCACCAGCCGCGGCGCGAAGTCCTCGTGCAGCAGCGCGCCCTGCAGGCGCGCCGCCGGCCCGCCGCAGGTCAGGCCCAGCGGCTCGCGGCCGTCGCCCAGGTCCAGCGGCACGCCCACGGCGCTGATCTCGGTTTCCCACTCCGCCTCGCTGGTCACGTAGCCGCAGCGCGCGTGCTGCTCGATGGCGCGGTCCAGCGCCTCGCGCAGCGCGGGCCAGGCTTGCGGATGTTCTTCCGCCAGCCACGACGACAAGCGCTCACGCTCGGCCGGCTGCAGCCCGCACCACACCGCGCGGCCCATCGCCGTGTTGGCCAGCGGCAGCCGCGTGCCCACGTCCAGCCCCAGCGTCAGACGCGCGCTGCTGCGGCAGTGCGCCACGTAGATCATCGACAGGTCGCGCCGCACGCCCAGCGAAATGGCCGCCTGCGCGTGGTCGGCCATCGCCTGCATCCAGGGCCGCGCGATGCGGCCGACGTCGAAGTTCGACAGCATCGAGAAGCCCAGCGCCAGCACCGCCGGCGCCAGCGCGTATTCGCCCGTGGCCTCGCGGTGGCGCAGGTAGCCCAGGGCGCCCAGCGTGAAGGTCAGGCGCGAAACGGTGGACGCCGGCAGCCCGCTGCGCCGGGCGATCTCCTGGTGCTTCAGCCAGCGGTCGCGCGGGGTGAAGCAGCGCAGCACGTCCAGCCCACGCGCCAGGGCGGTGACATAACGCCGGTCGTGCGCGGCCTCGCGCGCGTCCGGGCCCGGCTCTCGGCGGCGGCCCATGGCCTCGTCTCCTGCGTTGATCTGCGCCCGCAGCATATCGGCTGGCGTGCGGCCTGCCGTGCAAACGGGCGCCCCCGAGGCTGGCATCGGCCACACCCTGAATTGCGCTCAAACCACCTGTAAACGCCCTGTTCAAGCCGGGTGCGCCGCACTATGCTGGCCGGTCCCCCCGCCCGAAGCCCCAAGGAGCGCGCCATGGACCACGTACCCGGCAAGTTCGTCTGGTTCGAACACCTGAGCGCCGAGCCCGCCGCGGCCCGCGGCTTCTACGAACGGCTCTTCGGCTGGCACGTCGAGCTGATGCCCATGGGCGACGAGCGCTACCCGCTCATCATGAACGGCAGCCAGGGCATCGGCGGCTTCACCACCGCCGCGCACGGCGAAGCGGCGCAATGGCGGTCCTACCTGTCGGTGGTCGACGTGGACAACGCGCACCGCGCGGCGCTGGCCGCCGGCGCCAAGTCGCTGCAGGCGCCGGCCGACTTCGGCGCCGTCGGCCGCGGCGCCACCATCGCCGACCCCACCGGTGCCGTCGTGGCACTGTGGCGCGGCAGCCAGGGCGACGCGCCCGACGTCAATCCCACCCCCGCCGGCAACTGGTGCTGGAACGAGCTGTGGACCAGCGACACGCGCCGCGCCGTCGCCTTCTACGAAGCCGCCTTCGGCTTCACCCACGAGACCATGGACATGGGCCCCGAAGGCCCCTACCACCTGCTGCGCCGCGGTGGACAAAACCGCGGCGGCGCCATGGCCCACCCCTTCGCCGGCGCGAAGACCCAATGGGTGCCCTACGTGGCCGTGGCCGACACCGACGCCAGCGTGCGCCAGGCGTCCAGCCTGGGCGGCCGCGTCTTCGTGCCCGCCACCGACATCCCGGACATCGGCCGCTTCGCCGTGCTGGCCGATCCGTTCGGCGCCCAGTTCGCCATCATCAAGCCGCAGCCGGGGGCCTGACGGCTGCCGCGACAGGCGGTCCGCCATGCGCCGTGCTTGCGCCAGGTCGCTGCGGCGCCGGGCGCCCGAGGCCTGGAGACGGCCTCCCGGCGGCACCTCGCCCGGCACCCTAGCGCCGAATTGACGCGGCCCAGGCTGGGGTGCACTCGCGGCGCCCACAGCACTGCACGCGCCCGGCCCCCGACGGCCGCAGGGTCTTCGGCTGAGGACCGATGATCCGCGGCTTCCTGCCCCGAACACCACCCGACGAGGAGCCCGCCCCGATGGCCAGCCTGAACGTGAACGGCAGTACCCGCACCCACGATGCCGAAGACGACACCCCGCTGTTGTGGGTGCTGCGCGAGCAGCTGGGACTCACCGGCACCAAGTACGGCTGCGGCGTGGCGCAATGCGGCGCCTGCACGGTGCTGATCGACGGCGTGCCCACCCGCTCCTGCGTCCGCCCGGTGTCCACCGTCGAGCCGAAGGCCAAGGTGGTGACGATCGAAGGCCTGTCGCTGAAGGGCGACCACCCGCTGCAGAAGGCCTGGGTGGCGCTGGACGTGCCGCAGTGCGGCTTCTGCCAGTCCGGCATGCTGATGGCCGC
>CBIHPZ010000373.1:0-4700 GCA_966211865.1 uncultured Aquabacterium sp. | reverse complement strand
GGATCGGCATCGCGCTGCCCGCGGGCATGAAGGGCAGGAAGTCCCAGTGGGCGGCTCAGCCCAGGGGCGCCGCCTGACCCCAGGCTGGCCAGGCGCCAGCCTGCCGCCATGCCTGCGCACCGCGGCGCAAACAACGCTGCAGGACGACACGAGTGTCTGGTCCCTGGCCCTTCGGCGGGATGTCGAGGGGCGCGTTGCGGACCTTCATTGGTGAAGTCGGGCTGCCGCGGGACTGTGGCACGTTATTGCTTCAGGTACCGCTCCGACGTGCAATTCGCCGGTCGCAATACCAGGCCATTCCGCATTCCGTCAATGTGGAAATCCAGTCCTGGGGTTTGTCGAGATTGGCGTCCTTTTGCAACGCCCCGCATTCGCGCGCGTCAGTGGGCAACGGCGATCTGGACGTCCACACTGTCTTCGAGCCACGTGCCCACGGGCTCACCCACTTCGTCCGCCACCCCGTGGTTCCAGAATGCGGACGCGCACAGCACTTCAAGGTCGATGCCGACCAGCGTCTGCCGGGCCAGGACGGCCCCGATGAAGATGGCGCGCGCTCGTTCCACGATGCCCCACGCCTGGGTCGTGCCCGAAGCACACTGCAGCTCGAGCAGGAACGCCTCTTTCTCGGCGCCATCCGCCGACTTCTCCTGCATCCACGGCAGTTGCTCGGCCAGGCGTTCGTCCTTCAACAGGACCTGGGCGAGTTCGCGCAGCTTCGCGGGTGTCAGCGGGGTGACGACGAAGCGCTCGGTGTTGAACGCCGGCAAGGCCTGCCTCGCCTGGGCCATTTGATGTTTCAGCTCGTACGACACGTCTCGATCCCCGCCCAAATTTCAATTGAGGCTGCGCCGCTTCACCATCACACGGGCACGCGGCCAGCGGCGCCTCGCTCCAGGGCCGGCAGCCGTCGCTCAGGCCGCTCTGCGCTCAGCGGTAGCCGTTGTCCAGCGCGTCCTGCGCGGCACGCAGTTCCTGCTCTTGGGCGCGCTGGCGCTCCGCCGCGGTGGTGGCAATGCCGTTGAACAGGCCACCGCCACCCATCGCCGCCAGCCGCTTCTCGGTCCGGTCGACGATGGTCTTGAGCTCGCTCACCTCCCCGAGCTTGGCGCCGATGTCCAGGCCGGCCAGGTCGCGGATCTGCCTGAGCTCGGCCGGCGGCAGGCCGTTGAACGTGCCACGTTCCAGGCTCTTGCGCAGGTCCTGCTGGGTCGCCAGGAGCTCATCGCGCTTGCCCAGCAGGCCGCCGTGCTGCCGCAGGGTGTCGACGTTGCTTCGAATCGCGTCGCGCATGCTGCCGCCGCTCGGCTGCGGCACGCTGAACCTGCTCAGCTGCATGAGCGTCTGGACCATGTCGTTGGCCAGGGGCGCGGCGATGAACTTGACACGGGCCTGCACCGCATTGCGGGTCGCGATCAGTTCGGTCCGGCCCTTCTTGAACTCGTCGAGCTCCTGCTGGGCGGCCATCTCTTCCTCGTCGGTCTCCGCGTCGAAGACCTTCGTCTGCAGCTGATAGTTCTTCTTGTTCGACGCCGCCATCAGCGTCTCCAGTTCCTGGAGCATGCCCTGCAGCTCCTGGGCCTCGGAAGCGACGGGCGCGGCCGCCTGGTGGCGGACTTCGGCCGGCTCAGCTCGGCGTGGTGCCGGCGCGGCCACAGGGGGAGCGCTGGTCCGGCCTGCCGCCTGCAGCGAGGTTCTCACGGGCCCGTCATGCCTCGCCATGACCTGTGGCGCCGTGCGCGCCGGCATGGCCGGCGCTTCGCGGCGAGGTGGCATCGCCGCCGCTTCGCGCCGGGGTGGCATGGCAGGCGCTTCGCGCCGGGGCGGCGATTTGAAAGCCTGCTGCCGCTGAAACGCCGCGCCGGGCTCGGGGCGGGCCATGGTCGGCAGCGCAACGCGCGGTCGTTGATCGTGCACCGGCTCGGGATGGACCTTGTGCCGCCGCCCCGCCAAGCCCTCCAGCGCGCCCATGAAGCCGTGCGACTTGCTGGGCTTGGCCTCGCGCGCCGTCTGCGGCTGTGGCGCCGACGGTTCGTGCGAGGTCTTGGGCGAGATGAACTTGCGGATCGAAAAGTGGGACATGCTTTTCCTGCGGTCTTCACAGCAGCGGCTGCGGCTGTCCCGACTCTATGAAGCAGAGCCCCCTCGAAGCCACGGCATGCGAAGCGATGTCGGATAACCCGACGCTTCGACGACGTATGGGCGCACCAATTTCCAATGGCCGATGTCGACAACCTCGGTCACTGCGGGGCAGCGCACGTCACCCTGCTCACCGCCGCCCCCACCAACCTTGCCATCGGTCCGGACCTTCTCGATCAAAGCCGTTCAGCGGTGACGCGTCCTTATCCTGATAGGCATCGCTTCACGACTTGCCCAGCTGCGGCCGGCCGAACAACGTGGACGCGCGGCTGATGGGCCCCAGCTCCGCGGTGGCCGCCAGCATGGCTGGCGCCAGCTGCGCCATGCGCGCGGGTGTCAGCCGTTGCCGCGGCCCGGCGATGCTGATGACGCCCACCGCCTCGCGGCCGCGGATCACCGGGGCGGCCATGGCGGTCATGCCCGGCGCGAACACCTCGTCGATCATCGCGTAGCCGCGCTGCCGCGCCGCGTGCAGCACGGCGAGCAGCGCCTTCACCGTGGTCGGCGCCTTCGGGCCGTAGTCGCGCGGCTGGCCGAAGCCCTGGCGGCTGACCAGTTCCAGCGCGCGTTCGTCGCTCAAGGTCAGCAGCCAGGCGTGGCCGGACGCGGTGCACGACAGGCGCGCGTCCATGCCCATGTCGGGGTCGTAGCGCAGGCCCTTGCGCGAGCCCTGGGCCTTCGCCACCCACACCAGCCGTTCGCCGTCGACGATGGACAGCCGCACCAGTTCGCCCGATTCCTTGGCCAGCCGCTCCAGCAGCGGCTCGGCGATGTCGACGATGCCCGAGCTGCTGAGGAATCCCAGCCCCAGCGAAGCCAGCTTGGCCGTGAGCAGGTAGTCGCCCTGGCTGCGCGCCTGTCGCACGTAGCCGCGCCGCTGCAGTTCGGCGAGCAGGCGATGGCAGGCGCTGCGCGGGATGTCGAGTTCATCGGCCAGCGCGGTCAGCGACATGCCTTCGGGCTGGCCGCACAGGCGTTCCAGCAGCGCCAGGCCGCGGTCGAGGGCAAGGGTCATGGTGGTGGAGCCTCCGCGCGCAGCCTAGCACCGCAGCGGCTTTGATTTCGTTTAGCGAAACGTGTTTCCAACCCGGAATGGCGATCCGGATCGCTCCCGAGAATCCACCGAAACGCCTTCGAGACTTGCCATGTCCCATCCGCTCTTCGTGCTGAACGGCTCGAACCTGAACATGCTCGGCACGCGCGAGCCCGCGCTGTACGGCACCACCACCTTGCCGGAAATCGAGCAGCGCACGCGCCAATTGGCCGAGTCGCTCGGCTTCGCCTGCGAATTCCGCCAGACCAACCACGAGGGCGTGATGGTCGACTGGATCCAGGAAGCCGCCACGCGCGACGCCGCGGTGGTGATCAACCCGGCCGGCTTCTCGTTCGGCTGCGTGCCGGTGCTGGATGCGCTGAAGCTGGTGCGCCGCCCCATCATCGAAGTGCACCTCACCAACATCCACCAGCGCCCCGCGCCGTACACGCATTCATTGGTTTCCCAGGTGGCCACCGGCGTGGTCTGCGGCCTGGGCCCCGCCGGCTACCTGCTGGCGGTGCGCGCGGTGGCCGACCTGCTGCCCGCGCCGCGGGCCGGCGCCTGAAGGCCCGCCATGGCGATGCTGGGGCAGGCCGCGCTGGTGCTGTGGTTCGACGTGGCGCCCGAGGTGCGCCACGAGCTGGCGCACTGGCATGCGCACGAGCACTTTCCGGAACGCCTGGGCATTCCGGGCTTCCTGCGCGGCACGCGCTGGACGGCGGTGGACGGCGGCGAAGGCTTCCTCGTGGTCTACGAACTGCAGGACCACGCAGTGCTGGGCTCCGCGCCTTATGTCGCACGGCTCAACGCGCCATCGGCGTGGTCGACGCGGATGATGCCGCTGCACAGGCAGATGATTCGCACGCAGTGCCGGGTCGTGCACAGCCGCGGCGCCGTCACCGCGCGGCATGCGCTGACGATCCGCTGCACGCCGACACCCACCGGCGCGGACGCGCTGCAGCGCGGCTTCGGAACGATCGCTAACGCGATCGTGCAGCGGCCAGGCCTGGTGGGCCTTCACCTGCTGCGCCACGATGCGCCGGCCCTGGCGCCTACCACCGAGCAAAAGATCCGCGGCCAGGCCGACCGCGCAGCCGACTGGGTGATCCTGGCCTGCGGCTACGACCTGGACGCATTGCGTGAGTTGGAATCGGCCGAATTGGGCGAATCGGCGCTGCAGGCCCTCTGCACTGCGCCCGGGAATTCGACGGCGAACGCACCGGAGTGTGCGTCGGGCACTGAAACCGCCATTTCACCCGCCATTTCACCCGCCATGGCACCCGGCAGCGCGCGCCATTTCCATGCCCTCGCGTATTCAGCCACGCCCATTGACGTGCATTGATTGACGACAAACCAGGAGACACCATGAAATTGCAATTGCTCAAGTTGGCGGCCATGCTGGCCTTCGTCGCTTCCGGCCCGGCCGCGCTGGCCCAGGACATCCACGAACGCACCATCAAGTTCGGCCACCTGAACAACACCGACCACCCGACCAGCCTGGGGGTGAAGAAGTTCGCCGAGCTGGTGG
>CBIHPZ010000372.1:0-4707 GCA_966211865.1 uncultured Aquabacterium sp. | reverse complement strand
CGGGCGTGGATGCGCTGCAGCCAGGCCATCAGCCGCGGCCGGCTCGCGTCCAGCCCGGCGCGCTGCGCCGAGGCTTCCACCGGAAAACTCATCATCACGTCGGCGCCGGTGAATGCGTCGCCGGCGAACCAGGCGCGCGGCGACAGCTCGGACTCCATGAAGTCCAGGTGCCGGTTCAGGTTGGGCCACACGATGGCGTCCAGCGCCTTGCGGCACACGGTGCGCACGATGGGCTTGGCGAAGAAGGGCATGGGCGACTCGGCGATGCGGTCGAACACCAGCTTCATCAACAGCGGCGGCATGGCCGAGCCTTCGGCAAAGTGCAGCCAGTAGCGGTAGCGGCGGTGCGCCTCGGTGCCGGGCGCGGGCAGCAGGCCGTGGCCGGCGGGCGCACGCTCCAGCAGGTATTCGACGATGGCGCCGGTCTCGGCGATCACCAGGTCGCCGTCGGTGATCACGGGCGACTTGCCCAGCGGGTGCACCGCCTTGAGCTGCGGCGGCGCGAGCATGGTCTGGGGGTCGCGCTGGTAGTGGCGAATCTCGTACGGCAGGCCCAGCTCCTCCAGCAGCCACAGCACGCGCTGCGAGCGGGAGTTGTTCAGGTGGTGGACGACGATCATGCGGCTTCCCCTTCGGCTTCCCGTTTGTCGTGGCCGCGGCGCTGCCACCAGTCCAGCACCCCCAGCCCCGCGACGCGGCCGCTGGCGAAGCAGGCGCTGAGCAGGTAGCCGCCGGTGGGCGCCTCCCAGTCCAGCATCTCGCCGGCGCAGAAGACGCCGGGCAGCGCGGGCAGCATCAGGCGCTCATCCAGCGCTTCCAGGCGCACGCCGCCGGCGGTGCTGATGGCCTCGTCCACCGGGCGCGGCGCGGTCAGCGTGATGGGCCAGGCCTTCAGTTCGCGGGCCAGCTGCTGCGGTGCTTCGGCCACGAGGCGGGCCAGGGTGGCGGCGTCGTGGCGCTCGCGCAGCAGCGCGGCCTTCACGCCATCCAGCCCGGCGTGCTCCCGCAGGTGGTTGGGCAGTGAACGGCTGCCGCGCCCATGGGCCAGGCCCTCGGCCAGTCGCGCCTCGTCGCGGCCGGGCACCAGGTCGATGAAAACCGTCGCGCTGCCGGCGCGGTTGATCTCGTCGCGGATCAGCGCCGAGGCGGCATAGACCAGGCTGCCCTCGATGCCGCCTTCGGTGATCACGAACTCGCCCGCGCGGTCGAACGGGTGGCCGCGCCCGTCATCGAACTTCAGCCGCACCGACTTCATCGGCGCGCCGGCAAAGCGCTGCGCGAAATAGGCGCTCCAGCCGACGTCGAAGCCGCAATTGGCGGGCCGCAGCGGCGCCACGGGCACGTGTCGGCGGGCCAGCTCGCCCGCCCAGGCGCCATCGGACCCCAGGCGCGGCCAGCTGGCGCCGCCCAGGGCCAGCACGACCGCGTCGGGGCGGCAGCGCTGCTCGCCGGCGGGCGTGCCGAAGCGCAGTTCGAGCGGATCGGCGCCATCCGCCCAGCCCAGCCAACGGTGCCGCATGTGCAGCTGCAGGCCCTGCGCGCGCAGCCGGTGCAGCCAGGCCCGCAGCAATGGCGCGGCCTTCATTTCGGCCGGGAACACGCGGCCCGAGGTGCCGACGAAGGTCTCGATGCCCAGGCCCTTGGCCCAGTCCCGCAGGGCCTGCGGGCTCAGCACTTCCAGCCACGAGGCCACTGCATCGGCCCGCTCGCCGAAGCGGCGCACGAAGGCGTCCGGCGGCTCGCTGTGCGTGAGGTTCAAGCCGCCCTTGCCGGCCAGCAGGAACTTGCGGCCCACGGAGGGCATGGCGTCGTACAGGTCCACGCGGGCGCCGCCGGCCAGCAGCGCCTCGGCCGCCATCAGCCCGGCGGGGCCGCCGCCGATCACGGCCACCGCGGGTACGGAAGAGTCAGGGGAGGCGTCAGCGGGCCCGGGTGCGGCGGAGGGTGCGGCAGTCATCCGCCGCAGTCTATGCGCGGGGCTGCAGCGGCCGGGCCGCCAAGGCGCTTTTGCGCCGTGTAGGCGCACATGCCGTGGCGCCGTCGGAATACGGGCGCAAACATGCCCTTCGGCCGAAAGCAAACGTGTAGAAGCTGTGACGGGGGGTCAAGGTTGCTTGGCTTTGAGACGCAGTGCCCCCGCGGGCTCCCGATGGGATCAGACTGCCGCCACGTCCGAACAGGACCATCGGTCATCCCATCGCCAATCACCCAAGGAGTTCAACATGAGCCGTTCCCTTCGTTGGCAACTGACTGCCATCGCCGCTGCCGCCGCCGGTGCCATTTGCGTGGCGCAAGCCCAAAGCACCGATCCGGCCCTGCAGATGCAGCCTGCGGTCGAAGCAAGCACCGCCGATGCCACGCTGAACACGCCCGCGGCCATGCCGGAAGCGGCCCCGTCGGAGGCCGACGTGCAGTCCACCTTGCAGAGCGAAGCGGACGCCCGCCGCGCGGAAGGCAGCGCCGCCGCCGAGCCAGCGGCAGCGGCGCCCCGCCGCAGCACCGTGTACTCCGCCGGCGCCCCGATGACGGCCCAGGCCGAACAACCGACCACCATCGTGGTCGTGCCGACGCAGGTCGACCAGTCCGCCGTGCAGGCCAAGGCCTGGGCCGCGCTGGAAGCCGAGCCGGTCACCCGCGAGGAAGTGGCCGCCGAGGCCGCCTACGCGAACAAGAACGGCCTGATTGCCCGCGGCGAGATGAGCATCGTGGGCGAGGACAAGGGCACGGCCTATGTCGAGCAGGCCGACCAGGCGCGCCACGCGCGTTCCACGCAGCAGTACCTGGCCAAGCTGGACACCAAGCACCAGCAGTTCTTCGCCGTGGAGCAGGAACGCCTGAACCAGCTGGCCCTGGCCGAGCAGCAGCGCCAGCAGGCCCTGGCCGCCCAGCAGGCGGCGCAGCAGCAGCAACTGGCGCAACAACAGCAGTCGCAGCCGACGCAGTGATGGTGGTGGGTTCCGGCACCGCCGCGTGCCGGTGAACCTGGGACGGCCGGGCCCGCGAGGGTCCGGCCGCGTTGCTTTGCAGCGGCTCGTCAGACCGACATCAGCTTGCGCACGCCGTCGGCTTCCATGTCCGCGCCACGGCCGCGGCGGATGACTTCCCCGCGCTCCATGACCAGGTACTGGTCGGCGAGCTCCGCGGCAAAGTCGTAATACTGCTCGACCAGCACGATGGCCATGGTGCCGCGGTCTGCCAACATGCGAATGACGCGGCCGATGTCCTTGATGATGCTGGGCTGGATGCCCTCGGTCGGCTCGTCCAGCAACAACAGCTTCGGGCCCGCGGCGAGGGCGCGCGCAATGGCCAGCTGCTGCTGCTGCCCACCGGAGAGGTCGCCGCCGCGGCGGTTGATCATCTGCTTGAGCACCGGAAACAGTTCGAACAATTCGGCGGGGATGCCGGTGCCGCCGGGTTTCACGGCCAGGCCCATTCGCAGGTTCTCTTCCACCGTGAGCCTGGAGAAAATCTCCCGGCCCTGCGGCACGTAGCCGATGCCGCGGCGCACACGTTCGTAGCTGGTGGCCTTGGTGATGTCGGCACCGTCCAATTGCACGGTGCCGGTCTTGACGGGGACGACGCCCATCAGGCTTTTCAGCAGCGTCGTCTTGCCGACGCCATTGCGGCCCAGCACCACCGTCACTTCACCCAGCCTGGCCTCGAAGCCGAGGTTGCGCAGGATGTGGCTGCCGCCGTAGTACTGGTTCAGGCTGTCGACTTTCAGCATCTTGCTCGCTCCAGATCAGCGGCCGAGGTAGACCTCGACGACCTTCTCGTTGTTCTGCACGTCGGCCAGCAGTCCTTCCGCCAGCACGGACCCCTCGTGCAGGACGGTCACCTTCTTCCGGCCTTCAGTCAGCTGGTCCACGAACTTCATGTCGTGCTCGACAACGACCAGCGAATGCTTGCCTTCCAGAGACAGGAACAACTCCGCCGTGCGCTCCGTCTCCTCATCGGTCATGCCCGCCACCGGCTCGTCCAGCAGCAAGAGCTTCGGGTCCTGCATCAGCAGCATGCCGATCTCCAGCCACTGCTTCTGTCCGTGCGACAGCAAGCCTGCGGTGCGCTGGGCCTCCGGCAGCAGGTGGATCGTCTGCAGCACCTCGCCAATGCGATCGAGCTGCGTGCCGGTCAAGCGAGAGAACAGCGACGCGCGAACGCGCCGGTCCGCCGCCAGCGCCAATTCCAGGTTCTCGAAGACCGACAGGTCCTCATACACCGTCGGCTTCTGGAACTTGCGCCCGATGCCCGCTTGCGCGATTTCGGGCTCGGTCAATCGCAACAGATCAATCGTGGACCCGAAGAACGCCTTGCCCGAATCCGGCCGCGTCTTGCCGGTGATGCAGTCCATCATCGTCGTCTTGCCCGCGCCATTGGGGCCGATGATGCAGCGCAATTCGCCCACATTCACCGTCAGCGTCAGTGCATTCAGCGCCTTGAAGCCGTCGAAGCTGACGGTGATGTCGTCGAGGTACAGCGCCACGCCGTGCGAGAAATCGACTTCGCCCCAGCGCATCGGCCGGCCGTAGGCGGCCTGGCGGCCACCGCTTTCGGTGGCCGCGGCCGCTCGCTTCCGGGCATAGGCCTCGAGGCGCCTCGCCCCCTCCTCCATCAATTCAGGCGTCACGATCTTTTCTCCGTCGCCCGCCGGAACGAGCCGGCCAGGAGCGACATCGCCTTCTCCGACCACATGTCCGCGATCGGGTT
>CBIHPZ010000371.1:0-4707 GCA_966211865.1 uncultured Aquabacterium sp. | reverse complement strand
CAAGCCCCAACGCGTGGACCCCGCCACCTTCGCCGTCCAGTGCCTCAACGCCGTGCAGTACGGCCTGCTGCTGTTCCTCGTGGCGTCGGGGCTGACGCTGATCTTCGGGATCATGGGCGTCATCAACCTGGCGCACGGCAGCTTCTACATGGTGGGCGCGTACATGGCCTTCGCGCTGTCGCCGCTCTTCGGCCAGAACTTCGTCCTGATGCTGCTGTGCGGCACGCTGCTGGCCGCGGCGCTGGGCTATGTGCTGGAGTGGCTCTTCTTCAGCTACCTCTACCAGCGCGAGCATTTGCAGCAGGTGCTGATGACCTGGGCGCTGATCCTGGTCTTCGAGGAACTGCGCTCGCTGCTGGTGGGCAACGACGTGCACGGCGTCAAGGCGCCCGATTGGCTGGCCGGCAGCATCCCGCTGGGCCAGCTGATGACCTACCCGGTCTACCGCCTCTTCGCCTCGGCCGCCTGCATCGTGATCGGCGCGGCGCTGTGGTTCGTGGTGCAGCGCACGCGCCTGGGCATGATGATCCGCGCCGGCGCCAGCAACCGCGACATGGTGCGCGGCCTCGGCATCGACATCACGCGCCTGTACCGCATCGTGTTCGCCGGCGGCGTGGCCCTGGCCGCCCTGGCCGGCATGATCGCCGCGCCCATGGCCAGCGTGTACCCCGGCATGGGCGGCCACGTGCTGATCGTGAGCTTCGTGGTCGTCGTGATCGGCGGCATCGGCTCCATCGGCGGCGCGCTCATCGCGGCACTGCTGGTGGGCTTCGTCGACACCTTCGGCAAGGTGCTCGTGCCCGAATATTCGGGCATCGGCATCTACTTGTTGATGGCCATCGTGCTCGTCTGGCGGCCCGAGGGGCTGGTGAAGCGGGGCGCGTGATGACCATCCCGGCGACCGGTCGCACCCCTGACAGCACCCCTGACAGCACCCCAGATGGCGTTCCGGCCCGCGCCACGGATCACGCCGCCGACGCCGACCCGGCCAGCAGCGCCGCCCCTCGCGCGACGCACGGCGCGTTCAACCACCTCCCGCCCTGGCTGCTGCCCACGCTCGCGGGCCTCGCGCTGCTGCTGGCCCAGCCGCTGCTCACGCCTTACCTCCTGGACCTGGTGCTGCGCATCGTCGTGCTGGCCGTGTTCGCGTTGAGCCTGGAATTGCTGATCGGCACCACCGGCCTCGTGAGCCTCGGCCATGCCGCGTTCTATGGCATCGGCGCCTACGCCACGGTGATGCTGTCGCCGGCCGATGGCCCGGGCTCCATCGCGCTGCTGCTGCCGGCCGCCGCGGGCTGCGCGGCGCTGTACGCGCTCTTCGTCGGCGCCTTCAGCCTGCGCACCAAGGGCGTCTACTTCATCATGGTCACGCTGGCCTTCGCGCAGATGGCCTACTTCGTCTTCCACGACACGAAGTTCGGCGGCGGCACCGACGGCATCTACCTCAACTTTCCGCCGGTGCTGGGCGATGCCGCGAAGCCCTGGATCGACAGCGGCGACAAGCCCACGCTGTACCGCCTGGCCGCTTTCACGCTCATCGCCACGTATGCGCTGCTGGCGCTGCTGCGCCGCTCGCGCTTCGGCCACGCGCTGGCCGGCATCCGCGTCAACGAGCAGCGCATGCGCGCCGCCGGCTTCCCGACCACCTTGTACAAGCTGGCCGCCTTCGTCATCGGCGGCGCGCTGGCCGGTGTCGCGGGCTTCCTGGTGGCGGCCAAGGACGGCGTGGTGAACCCCGAACTCCTGTCCTGGCACGTGTCCGGCGAGGTGATGCTGGTCATCATCCTCGGCGGCCTGGGCCACCTGCGCGGCGCGGTGATCGGCGCCATCGCCTTCGTGCTGCTGAAGGAGGCGCTGTCGAACCCTGCGCTCGTGGGCCAGGTGGCCGACCATTGGCAGCTCACCTTGGGCTTCACGGTGATCGCCTTCGTCGCGCTGCTGCCCCAAGGGTTGATCGGCCTGATCGGCGTGCTTCAGCGGAGCCGCGCATGAGCGCCGCGCTGCGCTGCGAAGGCCTCACCCGCCGCTTCGGCGGACTCACCGCCGTCAACGACGTGACGCTGGATTTCCGCATCGGCGAAGTGCACGCCGTCATCGGCACCAACGGCGCCGGCAAGTCCACGCTGGTCAACATGCTGTCGGGCGAGTTGCCCGCCTCCGCCGGCCGCGTGCTGCGGGATGGGCGCGACATCACCGCCTGGCCGCAACCGAAGCGCGCCCGCGCCGGCATCGGCCGCAGCTACCAGCGCACCACCGTGTTCGGCGAGTTCAGCGTGCTGGAGAACGCGCGGCTGTGCGCGCAGGCCGCCTTCCCCCGGCCTTTCGCCGTGTGGCAAGGCGCGCTGACGTGCAAAGACAGCGGCCAGGCGGCACGTGAAGCATTGGCCGCCGCCGGCCTGGCGGATCAGGCCGACCTGCGCACGTCCACCCTCAGCCACGGTGCCAAGCGCCAGCTGGAAATCGCGATGTGCCTGGCCACCCGCCCGCGCGTGCTGCTGCTGGACGAGCCGCTGGCCGGCATGGGCGCCGAGGAAACCGAACGCATGCTGGCGCTGCTGCAGACCCTGAAGGCCGGCCACGCCATCGCGCTGGTGGAGCACGACATGGACGCCGTGTTCCGCATCGCCGACCGCATCACGGTGATGGTGAACGGCCAGGTCATCGCCAGCGACGCGCCATCGGCCATCCGCGCCAACCGCGAGGTGCAGGTGGCCTACCTGGGAGACCACGCATGACCACGCCGATGCTGCGCGTGCAAGGCCTGCACACCTACCTCGGCGACAGCCACATCCTGCGCGGCATCGACCTGGCGCTGCCGGCGGGCGCCTCGCTCGGCCTGCTGGGCCGCAACGGCATGGGCAAGACCACACTGATCCGCAGCGTGCTGGGCTACGTGAAGCCGCGCGAAGGCCGCGTGGCCTGGCTGGGCGAGGACGTGACCGGCCAGCCGCCCGAGCGCATCACCCGCCGTGGCATCGGCTACGTGCCCGAGGGCCGCGGCATCTTCCCCAACCTGAGCGTGCGCGAGAACCTGGTGATGGCGGCGCGCGCCCCGGCTTCAGGGCCACCCGTGTGGACGCTGGAGCGCGTGCTGGCCACCTTTCCCCGCCTGGCCGAGCGCCTGGGCCACGGCGGCCAGCAGCTCTCCGGGGGCGAGCAGCAGATGCTGTCCATCGGCCGCGCGCTGATGACGCACCCCCGGCTGCTGATCCTGGACGAGGCCACCGAAGGCCTGGCGCCGCTGGTGGTGGCCGAGATCTGGCGCGTCATCGCGCTGGTCCGCGACAGCGGGCTCAGCACGCTGGTGGTGGACCGCAACGTGCAGCAGGTGCTGGCCCACACCGACCGCGCGGTGGTCATGGAGAAGGGCCGCATCGTGCTGGAAGGTGAATCGGCCGCGCTGGCGGCCGATGCCGCGTCAATGGCGCGTTACTTGGGCGTCTGAGCGGGCGTCTGAGCCGGTGCCTGAGCGGGCGCCTGACCGGCCGTTTGACCGGGCGCCGGCGCCGACCCGCCGCGCGCCAGCCGCCACACCATGAAGCCGAGGCCCGCCACGCCGGCCAGCAGCACGGCCCACAAGAGCCGCGGCCGCCACGCCGCCAGCTGCTCGTCGCGCGCCACCTGCTGCGCCACCTCGGCCTGCTCGGTGAAGGCACCGAGCTCCGCGCGGCCGAAGCGCGCGCGCTCCTGGTCCAGCAGCGGCACCAGCGTGGGCAGCGGCAGCGCGCCGTCGTTCAACACCGCCTTGGGGCGCGCGCCCACCTGCAGCCGGTAGGGCGGCGTGCCCTGCGCGGCAAACACCACCGACGCCAGCTGCACCCGCGCCACCGCGCTGGTGCGCGCGCTGTCGATGGCCGGCGCGCGCTCGTCCGGCACCAGGCGCAGGTAGCGGGTCCTGACGTTCAAGGTGAGCGGCGGCGAGAAGCTGGTGCCGCCCTGCGCCTCCGGTCGCTCGATGCGGTAGGCCACGGCCGCCGTCACGTCGGACCAGCGCTCCTGCACCGCATTGCGGCGCTGCACCCGCAGCGGCAGCACCTGCGTGCCGGGCGGCAGCACCAGGTCCAGGTCGCGCACGTCCAGCACGCCGCCCAGGTCCAGGTGCAGCGCCCGCGCGGCCTGGGCGTCCGCCGGGGCGTCGCCGGTGGGCTCGGGGCTGGCGGCCAGCTTCAGCGTGGCCGGCGCATCCAGCGTGTGGCTGCGCGGCTTTTCAGCGATGGCGTCGGCAGCGGTCACGGCGGGCGCCGCCGCCGGGTCGGTCCAGCGCAGGCGCAGGTAGCGGCCCGGGTTCGCCGGCAGCGCCACGCGCGGCTGCTGCAGCGGCGCGGCGGCGCCCGGCGCACCGCCGGCCGTGGCCGAGCCGGCCAGCGCCATCAGCTGCCCGCTGCCCGCCGGCTGCCATTGGCGCAGGTCGGCGCTGCCATCGAGCCGGTAGCCGGCGCTGAACTCCGCCGGGCCGGACCAGCGCAGCTCGACGTGGCGCGGCACCGGCGCGTCCGGCTTGCGCTCGCCCAGGTCGATCAACCAGCCCGGCCGCGCGGCTGGCGCCGACGATGCCGCCGGCCGCGCCGCGCCGGCCTGCGAGCGCAGCAGCAGCTGGCCGCCGTCGATGCGCAGCTCGACGTTGGCCGGCAGCGTCTCGGCCGCGGCCTGCGGCGGCAGCGGGTAGATGCTGACCGGCAGCCGCACGTCGTCGTAGCCCAGCTCGTC
>CBIHPZ010000370.1:0-4714 GCA_966211865.1 uncultured Aquabacterium sp. | reverse complement strand
CGGCCTGGCCACGCTGGAGCCCGAATTGGAGGACGTGCTGCGGGTATTGGGCGCGCGGCGCTGGGACGTGCTGGTGAAGGTGGGCCTGCCGCGGTCCATGCCCTATTTCTTCGGGTCGTTGAAAGTGGCCATCACACTGGCCTTCGTCGGCACCACGGTGAGCGAAATGACGGCCAGCAATGAGGGCATCGGCTATCTGCTGGTCTCTGCCGGCAGCGCGATGCAAATGGGATTGGCATTCGCCGGATTGGTCGTCGTCGGCGCCATGGCGATGCTGATGTACGAGTTCTTCTCGGTGCTGGAAAAGCGCATCACCGGGTGGGCGCACCGGGGGTCGCAGGCGGGGTGACCCGCCTGCTGGCCCATTTGGCGTCGACCGCAGCGGGCAACCGGCAGCGCCTCAGGCACGGGCACGGCCGCGAGATCGACGACCTTGTCACGACGCCCTTCAGGGCAGCACGAAGTTCGGCGCAGGGTCGACGTCCGCACACGGCACCTTGGGCTGCGCCTCAGGGTCATCGATGAAAGCGGCCGCGGCCTGGATGGCGCAGAGGTCGCGCGCCATCAAGCCGTGCCCGCGGCCGGCGAAGGTCAGCAGGCGTGCGCCGGGCAGGCGTCGCTGCAACGCCTCGGCGGGCCGCGCGGGCGTCGCGGGGTCGAACTGGCCGACCGTCAGCAACAGCGGCACCGACGTCCGTGCAAGGGCCGGTTCACCCTGCGCGCCCCGCTCCACCGGCCACAGCGGGCAGGCCAGCGCCTCAGGCAAGCCGTCACCAGCCGCGGCGATGCGCCGCAGTTGATCCGGCCAGCCTTGGCCTTCCGGTGGCAGCGCAGGGGCCGCCGGCTCCTGGCACGCCACCGAATACAGCAGCCCGAACGGTGCCGCGGCCCAAGGGGACGACGGCTCGACAGGCAGTAGAGCGTGTGCTGCCTTGAAGTCGCCGCGCGCCACGGCGTCCATGAACCGCGGCACCGCTGCGTGCGCTTGGTCGTCCCAGAACAACGCGCCATGCAGCGCCTTCAGCACCCCGCGGCCGTTGATGGTGCCGCCCTGCCACGCGGCCGGCGCACGCTCCAGCCGCTCGATAGCCTCGGCAAACCGCGGTGCCAGGTTGGGGTACGCCGCTCGGCAGGCCACTTGGGCATCGCACGCGCGCACGATGGCGTCCAAGGCATCGAGCACGGCGGCGCTGCCCAGCAAGCGCTGTTCGGGCGGCACGGGGCCGTCGAGCACCACGCTGCGCAGATGCCGCGGTTCGTCGTGCAGGGCCCGCAGCGCCAGCCGGGTGCCATAGGACGAGGCCATCAGGTTCCAGCCCTCGTAGCCACGCGCGCGGCCCAGCAGCAGGCGCAGGTCCCTCAGGTCGAGCGTGATCGCTGCACTGTCGTAGGCCGCCGGCCGGGTCCCGGTCCGACCGACTCGCTCGCTGCAGGCGCGCGTTGCATTGACCAGGGCCTGGTGAGAGTCGGGCGGGTCGTCCAACTCACTGCAGTAGAGGTCGCCGGGCTGCGTGAGTTGGGCGCCGCGGTAGTTCAACACCACCAGGTCGCGCTGCTGGCGCCAGGGATGCTGCCGCAGCAATGGCCCGGCCGCCAATGTCACTTCCTGCAGCGGGCTTCCGCCGGGGCCGCCCGTGAGCACCAGCACCGCATCGCGACGCGGCGACGGCGACAGTGCGCGCCAGACCATGAAGGGCAGCCTGATCAGTCGGCTGGCGGGATCCGTCCGGTCCTCGGCGACGCTGAGCGTTCCGCACAGCACGGCGGGGTCGTCGGTAGCCACGGCACAAGGCCCGAAATCGATGCGCGACGACGGCGTGGGCTCGTCACGCTCGTGGTCACGGTCACGGTCGAGGCCGAAGTCGGAATTGCAGCCGGCGGCCAGCACCAAGGCCGCACAGGCGAGGGCCTGGCAGGCCCGGAGACGCCAGGGCTGCGGCGGAAATCGGTGCCGGACCGCGGGCACGGCGGGAAGATTCATCACGATGTATTCGGCGATGGCGCAAGTCAAAACGGCGCGCAGCTTAGGCAGCACATGCTTTGCGCCGGCTGAGCGCCACCTCGCCGCGCGGACCTGGCCGCCGACAATCCACGCTATCAACCGATGCGCCTCGGCGCCGCCGCGTCCGAGCTTTGAACGATGCACCTGCTGCTGGTGGAAGACGATCTTGACCTCGGCGCCAGCCTGGCGCGGGCGCTGGAGCACGAGCGCTTCAGCATCGAATGGGTGCGCAGCGCCGCCGCGGCGCGCCAGCTGTTCGATGCGCGCCGGCACGACGCGGTGCTCCTGGACCTCGGCCTGCCGGACGGCACCGGCATGGCGCTGCTGTCCGCTTGGCGCGCCCAGGCGGCGGACACGGCGGTGCTGGTGCTCACCGCGCGCTCGGCACTGGCCGACCGGCTGCAGGGGCTGCGGCTGGGCGCCGACGACTTCCTGGTCAAGCCTTTCGCGGTAGAGGAGCTCATTGCCCGCATCCACGCGGTGACGCGCCGCAGCGCGCGGCAGGCACAAGACGTCTGGCAGATCGGCAGCCTGCACATCGACGCGCCGGCGCGGCGTGTCCTGCGCGAAAGCATGCCTGTCGCGCTGTCGCCGCGCGAATTCGACCTGCTCGTGGTGCTGGCCCGCCAGGCCGGCGAGGTCGTCGCCAAGCACCGGCTCGCTCAGGCCCTGGCGCCGCTGGGCGAGCCCCTGGACCTCAACGCCGTGGAGTTCCACGTGCACCGGCTGCGCCGCAAGCTGGGCACCGAGACCGTGCACACCGTGCGGGGCATCGGCTACCGCTTGTCCGCATGAACGCAACCCACATACTGAAGGCGCTGGTTCAAGCCACCCTGCTGCGCCGCATCCTCGTCTCGCTGACGCTCACTTTGACAGTTGGGTGGGCCCTCATGCTGGGATGGGCGGCCTACGCGGCCTTCCGGCCGCACGACGGCGGCCTGGACATGGGCCTGAAGCAGACGACCGACGGCATCGCGCAATCGCTGGCGGACCTCACCGGACCCCAGGACGTGGCGATGGTGGTCCGCGCGATGCGCCTCTACCAGCAGGCCGTGGTGCCGCTCGCGCCTGAGCCGTTCGCGCCAGTGGCGATCGGCGTCTGGTCAGCGGACGGGCGCTGCATCAGCTGCGACGACTGGCCGCTGGGCGACCGCGCCCTGCCGGCGCCGGGGCATTCCAGCGCGCTGGCCGCCGGCCGCAGCTACCGCGTGTACCGCAGCGACACGCCGCGCTGGCGCGTCGTGCTGACGGATCCACGCGCCGACAACGAGTCCTTGCTGTTCTCCTCGCTGTGGCACCAGATGGGGCTGTACCTCGCGGCGCAGATCGGCCTGGTGCTGTTGCCGCTGTGGATCGTCGTCGTCACCGGACTGCGGCCACTGCGCCGGCTGTCCGCGGCACTGGCGGCTCGCGGGGCAGACGACCTGTCGCCGCTCACATTGGACGTCAGGCACGGCGAGCTGAAGCCAGTGGCGCAGGCGCTGAACGGCCTGTTGCGACGCTTGAAGGAGCACGTCGAACGACAGCAGCAGTTCGTGCAGGACGCCGCGCACGAGCTGCGCACGCCGCTCGCGGTCGTCTCCAGCCAGGCCTACGAACTGGTGTGCGCCCCGGACGCCGACGCCGCCCGCGACGCCCGGCGACGGCTGGACGCAGCGATCAGCCGCTCGTCGCACCTCGCCAGCCAATTGCTGGATCTGGCCCGGCTCGACGCCGACCGCCGCGAGGCCGAGGCCCCGGTCGACCTGATGCAGATCGTGCGCGACAGCTTGGCCTCTTCCTCCGCACAGGCCCTGGCCGCCGGCATCACCTTGGGGCTGGACGGACCCGACACGCTGCGCTGCACGATCCACCGGCCGGCCTTCCAGTCGGTGCTGGACAACCTGGTCGACAACGCCCTGCGGTACTGCCCGCATGGATCGCAGGTTCGGGTGACGGTCGACACGCCTGGCGAGGGGCTGACCCTGGCGGTGAGCGACGACGGCCCCGGCATCGCCGAGGCGGACAGGGCGCTGATCTTCGAGCGCTTCCACCGACCGGCGGGCCAGGCCAGCAGCGGCGCGGGCCTGGGCCTGGCCATCGTGCGCCGGGCGGCCGCCCTGCTCGGCGGCGACGTTCAACTGACGGCCGGGCTGGGCGGGCGGGGCTGCGCGTTCACGCTGCAGGTGCCGCACCTTGCCAAGCCGACGGCCTCGGTCGCCTAGCCTTGGGCCCTGCCGGGCGCCTTCGTCGGCGGCCCCGCGTGCATCGCCGACGGTAAAGGAACGCCAAGCCCCTTCCCTCCCGCCGCGTTCGCACGCGCAGGGCAAAGCTACCATCGCACGCCCGCCGCGCCACGGCACGGTCTCCCGATCCCCATGCCCCTGCCGCCGCTGCCATCGCCTGAAGTCCAACCAACGCCGGCCACCCGCGGCTGGCGCGGCCACCTCACGCTGCACTACTGGCGCGACGGCCTCCGCACCCTGGCGCTGGACCGCCACGAAGGCCCGCTGCGCGTGCTGCAGCGCCTCTATCCCGAAGGCGACGCGGTGTGCCACCACGTGCTGGTGCACCCGCCCGGCGGCATCGTGGGCGGTGACGAGCTGGTGCTGGACGCACGGCTGGACGCCGGCACGCATGCCGTGCTGACCACCCCCGGTGCCACGCGCTTCTACCGCAGCGCCGGGCCGCTGGCGCGGCAGCAGGTGCGCATGCGGCTGGCGGAAGGCGCAC
>CBIHPZ010000369.1:0-4718 GCA_966211865.1 uncultured Aquabacterium sp. | reverse complement strand
GTCCATCCAGAAGATGCCCCACATGTGCCCATCAGGGTCCGCCAGGTCACGGCTGACCATGAAGCCCAGGTCCTCGGCCGGGTTCACGTCGGCCTGACCGCCGTGCGCCGCCGCGGCGCGGTTCATCGCATCCACCGCGTCGCGGCTGTCCATCGCCAGCGACAGCATCGACCCCGCGCTGCCCGCCGGCGGAAAGGGCCGCTGCGTCATGCTGCGCCATTTGGCATGCGTGAGCAGCATCACGAAGATGCCCTCGCTCCACACCATGCAGGCCGTGTCGGCGCTGCTGAACTGCGGGTTCTGCCCGAAGCCGAGGGCCCGGTAGAACGCGGTGGAAGCCGCCAGGTCGGTCACGGGCAGGCTGATGAAGATCTTCTTGGTCATGGCGGGGTCCTGTGGGTGGCTTGGAATCATGGGCCTGGCTCGCGATGGTCCCGCGAAGGCTCCAATCCCACGACGATCAAGCCGCCTCCGGATCGACAGCAGCCCTTCACTGCTTGCCCTTCACCCATTCAGCCAGGTCATCCCCGCCGCCGGATAGCGCGCGCCGGCCACCGGCGTGGCCGCCAGCAGTTCGTCGATCTGGCGCAGCTCGTCCCCGGTCAGCGCCAGGCGCGCCGCCGCGGCGTTCTCCTCCAGCCGGGCGATGCTGCGCGTGCCCGGGATCGGCACCACCTGCGGCCCGCGCGACAGCAGCCACGCCAGGGCCAGCTGCGCCGGGGTGCAGCCGCGCGCCTGCGCCAGCGCCTTCACGCCATCGGCCAAGGCCAGGTTGTGCTGCAGGTTGTCGCCCTGGAAGCGCGGGTTGTGGCGGCGCCAGTCGTCAGCCGCCAGCTGCTCGGCCGCGCGGATGGCGCCGGTGAGGAAGCCGCGGCCCAGCGGGCTGTACGGCACCAGCGTGACGCCCGCCTCCTGGCACAGCGGCAGCAGTTCAGGTTCCACGTCGCGCGTCCACAGCGAGTATTCGCTCTGCAGCGCCGCGATCGGGTGCACGGCCAGCGCACGCCGCAGCGTGGCCGGTGAGGCCTCCGACAGGCCGAGGCAGCGCACCTTGCCGGCACGCACCAGCTCGGCCATGGCGCCCACGGTTTCCTCGATCGGCACCGCCGGGTCCACGCGGTGCTGGTAATACAGGTCGATGTGGTCCACGCCCAGGCGCTGCAGGCTGGCCTCGCAGGCCGAGCGCACGTAGTCCGGCCGGCCATTGACGCCGCGCACGGCGCCGTCCCCGACGCCCACGATGCCGAACTTGGTCGCGAGGACGATGTCGTCGCGCCGGGCCTGCAGCACCTGCGCCAGCAGTCGTTCGTTGGCGCCGCGGCCGTACATGTCGGCGGTGTCGAGGAAGTTGATGCCGACATCCAGCGCATGGTTCAGCACGGCGATCGACTGCGCATCGTCGGCCGGACCGTAGAAGTCCGACATGCCCATGCAGCCCAGGCCGATGGCCGAGACCTGCAGGCCGCTGTGGCCGAGTGCGCGACGGGGATAGGAGGCCATGGTCATGCAGAAAGCTCCGGTGGGTGAGTGAATGGATGGCGGCCAGTGTGGCCGCCGCCCCGGAGCAGGGGCATGCCTGATCCTCGGCAATACCTGCCTGAATCTCCAAAGGCGCGCCGATGCGCGGCGCGGTGCCGGGCCGCGTGGTGAAGAATGAATGCCATGCCCACCGCCCCGCCCGTGACCCCGGAACTGATTGCGCTGGCCAGCGAATTCGCGCCGGCGGACGGCACCCACGACACCGCGATCCACGGCCTGCAGCTGCTGCGGCTGAACGAGCCCGGCGCGCGGCTGCCGGCCCGCTACGAGCCGGGCGTGGTCATCGTGCTGCAGGGCCGCAAGCGCGCCACGCTGGGCCGGCAGACCCTGGTGTACGACGCCACGCACCACCTGGTCGTCAGCGTCACCATGCTGCCGCTGGCGCAGGTGATCGAGGCCTCGCGCGAACGTCCCTACCTGTGCGTGCGGCTGCACGTGGACCCGCGCGAGATCGGCAGCCTGGTGGCCGCCGTGCGGGAAGGTGAGCGGCCGCCCGCATCAGGCGTTAGCAAATCGCAGGCCGGGCCCGGAACCACCACGCCGGCGGCGCCATCCGGGCCGTCCGCGCCGCCAGCGGCGGCGCAGGGGCTGGCGCTGGCACGCACCTCGCCCGAGCTGCTGGACGCCACCCTGCGCCTGCTGCGGCTGCTCAAGACACCACGCGACGCGCCGGTGCTGGCCCCGCTGGTGCTGCGCGAAATCCACTACCGCGTGCTGACCGGCGAGCTGGGTCCGCAGCTGCGGCAGCTGTCGCTGGACGACAGCCACGCGCAGCGCATTGCGCGGGCCATCGACCTGGTGAAGCGCCGCTTCGCCGAGCCGCTGCGGGTGGAAGACATCGCCCGCGCCGCGGCCATGAGCCCGTCCAGCTTCCACCAGCATTTCAAGCAGGTGACCACGATGTCGCCGCTGCAGTACCAGAAGCAGCTGCGGCTGCACCACGCGCGCGGCCTGATGCTGGGCCAGGGGCTGGACGTGGCGGAGGCGGGGCACCGCGTGGGCTATGAGAGCGCATCGCAGTTCAGCCGCGAATACCGGCGCCTGTTCGGTGCCCCGCCGCGGGCGGAAGTGCGCCAGGCGATGGGGGTGGCGGACGCGGCATGAACGGGCGGCGCGCACCCGCGGCTGTCACCCAGGCGATGCCTGCGCCGCCGCAGCCCGGCGTAGGCTCCAGGATCCCGTTCGCCCCCGCCGCCACGCGCCATGCCCCACACCCGCCGCCCGCCCGCCATGCCCCGCATTCGCCTCTACCAGCAGTGGCTGGCCCGCGAGCGCGGCCTGCATTTCAGCGACTACGAAGCCATGCGCCGCTGGTCGGTGGAGGACCTGCCCGCGTTCTGGCAGAGCGTGTGGGACCACGAGCGCCTGCAATCGCCCACGCCGCACCAGGCCGTGCTGGCGCAGCCGCACATGCCGGGCGCGCAGTGGTTTCCCGGCGCGCAGGTGAACTACGCGCAGCAGGTGCTGCGGCACGTGGACGCGGCGCATGCGGCGGGGCAGCCGGCCATCGTCAGCGACGACGAGCTGGGCCAGGCGCGCGAGATGTCCTGGCCCGAGCTGCGCCGCCAGGTGGCCGCGCTGGCCCTGGCGCTGCGTGAACGCGGCGTGCAGCGCGGCGACCGCGTGGCCGCCTACCTGCCGAACGTGCCGGAGACCGTGGTGGCCTTCCTGGCCTGCGCCAGCATCGGCGCGGTGTGGAGCGTGTGCGCGCCGGACATGGGCACGCAGGCCGTGGTCGACCGCTTCCGTCAGATCGCCCCGCGCGTGCTGATCGCGGCCGATGGCGTGCACTACGCCGGCCGTGCGCTGGACCGCGCCGGCACCGTGGAAGAGCTGCGCGCCGCATTGCCCAGCGTGCAGACGCTGCTGGTGCTGCGCACGCCCTTCGCCTCGCGCGCGGTGGCGAATGCCGAGTCCTTCACCGCCCTGCTGGCGCGCGACGACGCCGCCACCGCCGCCTTCACGCCCGACTGGCTGCCCTTCGACCACCCGCTGTGGATCGTCTACTCCAGCGGCACCACCGGCCTGCCCAAGGCCCTGGTGCACGGCCACGGCGGCATCCTGCTGGGTGCCGCGATCACCGGCATCCACTACGACATCGGCGCCAGCCATGAAGCGAACACCGCCGGCGAGCGCTACCACTGGTACAGCTCCACCGGCTGGATCATGTGGAACGGCCAGGTCAGCGCGCTGACCGGCGGCACCACCATCTGCCTCTACGACGGCAGCCCCGCCGGCCCGAAGGACGCGCCCGACTGGGGCGTGCTGTGGCGCTTTGCGGCGCGGCACCGTGTCACGCTGTTCGGCGCCGGCGCGGCCTTCTACGCCAACTGCATGAAAGCCGGACTGCGCCTGGCCGACTGTGGCGACCTGTCGCGCGTGCGCGCGCTGGGCAGCACCGGGTCACCGCTGGCCGAGGACGTGCAGCGTTGGGGAACCGCGCAATTCGCTGCACTGGGCACGCCCGACATCTGGTGGAACAACATCTCCGGCGGCACCGACTTCTGCGTGGCGGTGATCGGCGGCCACCCGGAATTGCCCTTGCAGCCCGGCCGCATGCAATGCCGCCACCTGGGCTGCGCCGTGGAAGCCTGGGACGAATCAGGCCGGCCGGTGACCGGCGAGGTGGGCGAGCTGGTGATCACCCAGCCCATGCCCTCGATGCCGCTGCGCCTGTGGGGTGACGAGGACAACAAGCGTTATCTCTCCAGCTACTTCGACACCTACCCCGGCGTCTGGCGCCATGGCGACTGGCTGTCCATCGGCGAAGACGGCAGCTGCGTCATCTACGGCCGCAGCGACGCCACCATCAACCGCCACGGCCTGCGCATGGGCACCAGCGAGCTCTACGCCGCGGTGGAAGCGCTGCCCGAGGTGCTGGACTCGATGGTGATCGACCTGGAGTACCTGGGAAGGCCGAGCTGGATGGCGCTGTTCGTGGTGCTGCGCCCCGGCCAGGCGCTGGACGCGGCGATGGACGCGAAGCTGCGCGAGGCCATCAAGCAGCGCCTGAGCCCGCGCTTCGTGCCCGATGCGATAGTGCAAGCGCCGGAAATTCCGCGCACCCTGTCGGGCAAGAAGCAGGAGGTGCCGATCAAGAAGCTCTTCCTGGGCCAGCCGCTCGAGCGCGTGGTGAACCGGGACGCGATGGCCAACCCGCAATGCCTGGCCTGGTATGC
>CBIHPZ010000368.1:0-4719 GCA_966211865.1 uncultured Aquabacterium sp. | reverse complement strand
CGAAGCTGTCCTCGAACATGAACCACAGCGAGATGTAGAACGCCGCGCTGATCGCGATGAAGGTGAGCGCGACGAAGGCCATGGCCAGCGTCGGGCTGCCCAGCGTGGCCGTGACCACGCCGGCGCCGATGCCGGCCAGCAGGCTGGCCAGCACCACCATGCCCAGCCAGCCCAGGCCGTAGATCATGAAGGCGCCCTTGGTGCGCCACAGCGCCAGCGTGCTGGAAAAGAGCGCCTGCGCCGCCGTCTGCCCGCCCCAGTGCACCAGCGCCAGCGCGTGCCAGAACGGCACCGACAGCAATGCGCCGAGGAACCAGATGGTGTTGGCCAGGCGGCTGACGGCCGGGTGCGTGAACACGCCCATCAGCACCTTGGCATCGCCGCCGCTCTTGGGGTCGGCCAGTGGCTTCAGCGCGTCGGTGAGCTCGCTGCCGCCCAGGCGCACGCCGATCTCGATGATCACCATCACCGCGACGCCGAACATGAGGCACAGCAGCAGCGACGTGAGGCGCTGCCGCTTCGGCTGGCGTGCGACGGCGATCAGGTGCCCCAGGCGCACCGGCTGGCCCTGCAGCGCCTGCTGCGTGGCCAGCATGAAGGCCAGCGACAGCATCGGCATCGTCGCCAGCGACAGCACGCCGCCGATCAACGGCACCGCGCCCACCACGCTGGCCAGCATCAGGTAGGACAGGAACAGCAGCGAGAAGCGCAGCGGCTGGCGCAGGTACACGGCCCAGGCCTTGCGCAGCCATTGGCTGCCCTGCATGGCGGGCACCTGGCGGAGTCGGAGTCCCATCGTGAGATCGAGGAAAAGAAGCCGGCGCTGAGGTGGTTCAGCGCGCCGGGTGCCAGGGGTTGGCGATGCGCTCGCGCAGCACGCGTTCGAAATGCGACGGGTCCTTCGGGTTCAGCAAGGAGGCCTCGCGCGGCAGGTGCCAGTCGGACAGGCGCGACAGCCAGAAGCGCAGCGCCGCCGCGCGCAGCAGGCCGGGCAGCAGGCGCAGCTCGCCGGTGGTGAGCGGGCGTTCCTGCTCATAGGCGTCGATCAGCGCGGCCGCCCGCGCTTCGTCCAGGCGGCCGCTGTCCAGGTCCACGCACCAGTCGTTCAGGCACACCGCCAGGTCGTAGCCGAAGGTGTCGGTGCCGGCGAAGTAGAAGTCGAAGCAGCCGGTGAGCTTTTCGTGGCCGGGCAGGCCGTCGAACAGCGCGTTGTCGCGGAAGAGGTCGGCATGCACCGCGCCGCGTGGCAGCGCCAGGTAGGCCGGCGCCGCGGCCAGGTGGCGCTGGAAGTCCAGTTCCTCGGCCAGCAGCGTGGCCTGCGGGCCTTCGAGGTGCGGCAGCACCAGCGGCGTGATGGCTTCCCACCACGACAGGCCGCGCAGGTTCGGCTGCGACAGCGGGAAGTCGGCCACCGCCAGGTGCATGCGGGCCAGCAGGTGGCCCAGCTGCGCGCAGTGGTGCAGGTCGGGTGCCAGCTGGTGCGCGCCGGGCAGCGCGTTCACCAGCGCCGCGGGCTTGCCGGCCACGTGGTGCAGGATCTCGCCGCGTTCGTCGGCATGCGGCTCGGGCACCGGCAGGCCGCGCCGCGCCAGGTGCTGCATCAGCCGCAGGTAGAAGGGCAGCTGCTCGGCGGTGAGGCGCTCGAACAGGGTGAGCACCCAGCGGCCCTCGCTGCTGTCGACGAAGTAGTTGGTGTTTTCGATGCCGCTGCCGATGCCTTGCAGGTCGAGCAGGGTGCCGGCCTGGAGCCGGGTGAGCAACGCAGCCGCTTCTTCGCGGCTGACTTCGGTGAAGACCGCCATGACGTGGGTTCTTAGAGGCGCTGGAAGCGCGTGGTGGCGGGCCTGGACATCCGCGGGATTCTAAGCAAGGGGCCCAGCGCACAATCGGCGCCTTCCGGCGCGCGGCGGCGCCCTTTTCGCCCCTCCCTTCGCGCCCTTTCGCGCACCTTCGCCCCGCGGCCAGCAAGGTCATCCCCATGAGCGAACCCGACAAGAGCGAACCCGACAACAACGCCCCGATCCTGTTGCTGGTCGATGGCTCCAGCTACCTCTACCGCGCGTACCACGCGCTGCCCGACCTGCGCAACGGCGACGGTTTCCCGACCGGCGCGATCCACGGCTTCATCGCGATGATGAGCAAGCTGCGCGGCGACGTGGGCGCGGGCCACGCGGTGTGCGTCTTCGATGCCTCCGGGCCGACCTTCCGCGACGAGTGGTACGACCAGTACAAGGCCCACCGCGCGCCGATGCCCGATGACCTGCGCCTGCAGATCGCGCCCATCCACGAGGTGGTGCAGCTGCTGGGCTGGCCCATCCTGGAGGTGCCGGGCATCGAGGCCGACGACGCCATCGGCACCTTGGCCTGCGTGGGCGCCACGCACGGCCACCGCGTCATCATCTCCACCGGCGACAAGGACATGGCCCAGCTGGTGAACGACAAGGTGAGCCTCGTCAACACCATGGCCAAGCCGCCCGAGGTGCTGGACATCGAGGGCGTGAAGGCCAAGTTCGGCGTGCCGCCGGACCGCATCGTCGACTACCTGACCCTGATCGGCGACGCCGTGGACAACGTGCCCGGCGTCGACAAGGTGGGCCCGAAGACGGCGGCGAAGTGGATTGCCGAATACGGCTCGCTCGACGGCGTGATCGCCGCGGCCGGCAGCATCAAGGGCGTGGCGGGCGAGAACCTGCGCAAGGTGCTGGACTGGCTGCCGATGGGCCGCAGGCTGGTGACGGTGCGCTGCGATTGCGACCTGGCGAACCACATCCCCGGCTGGCCCACGATCGAGCAGCTGGCGCTGCGCGAGGTGAACCGCGAAGGCCTGCTCGACTTCTACGGCCGCTACGGCTTCCGCGCCTGGCGCAAGCAGCTGGAAGCGGACATGGGCCTGGCGCCCGCCGATGCGCCGATGCCGGCCCGCGCGCCGGCCGCCGACCTGCCGCCGCCGCCCAGCTTCGAGATCAAGCGCCTGTACGAACCCATCTTCACGATGGAGCGCCTGCAGCACTGGATCGGCCTCTTGCGCGCCGCGCCGCTGGCCGCGCTGGACACCGAGACCGATTCGCTGGACCCGATGCGCGCGCGCATCGTCGGCATCTCCTTCGCGGTGACGCCGGGCGAGGCCGCTTACGTGCCGCTCAGCCACAACTATGGCGACGCGCCGGACCAGCTGCCGATTGATGACGTGCTGGCCGCGCTGAAGCCCTGGCTGGAGGACGAAGCGGCGCCCAAGGTCGGCCAGAACATCAAGTACGACACCCACGTGCTGATGAACCACGGCGTGAACGTGCGCGGCTGGCGCTTCGACACGCTGCTGGAGAGCTATGTCGTCGAGGCGCACCTGAACCACGCGCTGGACCGCCTGGCCGACCGGCACCTGGGCCGCAAGGGCCTGAGCTACGAAGACGTCTGCGGCAAGGGCGCGAACCAGATCCCGTTCTCGCAGGTGGACGTGGCGCGCGCCACCGAGTACAGCGGCGAAGACAGCGAGATGACCTTGCAGGTGCACGAGGTGCTCTACCCCCGGATTGCAGCGTCCACGGGCCTGAAGCGCGTGTACGAGGACATCGAGATGCCGGTCTCCGGGATCCTCACCCGCATCGAGCGCCGCGGCGTGCTGATCGACAGCGCCTTGCTCGCGCGCCAGAGCCGCGAGCTGGCCGAACGCATGCTGGCGCTGGAGCAGCAGGCCTACGAGATCGCCGGCCAGCCCTTCAACCTGGGCTCGCCCAAGCAGATCGGCGAGATCCTGTTCAGCCCCGAGCGCCTGGCGCTGCCGGTGAAGAAGCGCACCGCCTCCGGCGCGCCGTCCACCGACGAAGAGGTGCTGGCCGAGCTGGCGGCCGACTACCCGCTGCCGGCCAAGATCCTGGAACACCGCAGCCTGGCCAAGCTGAAGGGCACCTACACCGACAAGCTGCCGCAGATGGTGAACCCCGACACCGGCCGCGTGCACACCACCTACGGCCAGGCGGTGGCGGTGACCGGGCGCCTGTCCAGCAACGACCCGAACCTGCAGAACATCCCCATCCGCACGCCCGAAGGCCGCCGCGTGCGCGAGGCCTTCATCGCGCCGCCGGACCACGTGATCATGTCGGCCGACTACTCGCAGATCGAGCTGCGCATCATGGCCCACATCAGCGGCGACCCCGGCCTGACGCGCGCCTTCGCCGAGGGCATGGACGTGCACCGCGCGACGGCCGCCGAGGTCTTCAACCTGTCACCCGACGCGGTGACCAGCGAGCAGCGCCGCTACGCCAAGACCATCAACTTCGGCCTGATCTACGGCATGGGGGCGTTCGGCCTGGCCACGGCGCTGGGCATCGAGCAGAAGGCGGCACGCGATTACATCGAGCGTTATTTCGCGCGCTTCGCCGGCGTCAAGCGCTACATGGACGAGACCAAGGCGCGTGCCGCGCAGCTGGGCTATGTGGAGACCTTGTTCGGCCGCCGCATCGAGCTGCCCGACATCCGCGGCGGCAACGGTCCGCGCCGCGCCGGCGCCGAGCGCCAGGCCATCAACGCGCCGATGCAGGGCACCGCGGCCGACCTGATCAAGCTGGCGATGATCGCGGTGCAGAAGGCCATCGACGCCGCCGGCGTGAAGACCGCGATGGTGATGCAGGTGCACGACGAACTGGTGTTCGAGGTGCCCAAGGAAGAACTGGAATGGGCGCGCACGGAAGTGCCCCGGCTGATGGCCGGCGTGGCGCCGGA
>CBIHPZ010000367.1:0-4744 GCA_966211865.1 uncultured Aquabacterium sp. | reverse complement strand
GGCGTGTTCGACGACTGCCAGGACATCGTCAAGGCCGTCAGCAACGACCTGGAGTTCAAGCGCCGCCACAAGATCGGCACCGTGAACTCGATCAACTGGGCGCGGCTGCTGGCGCAGGTGGTCTACTACTTCGCGGGTTATTTCCAGGTCACGCAGAGCAATGCCGAGAAGGTCAGCTTCGCGGTGCCCTCGGGCAACTTCGGCAACGTCTGCGCCGGCCACGTGGCCCGCATGATGGGCCTGCCCATCGACCAGCTGGTGGTGGCCACGAACGAGAACGACGTGCTCGACGAGTTCTTCCGCACCGGCACCTACCGCGTGCGCGGCAGCGCCGAGACCTACGAGACCTCCAGCCCGTCGATGGACATCAGCAAGGCGTCCAACTTCGAGCGTTACGTCTTCGACCTGGTGCAGCACGACGGCGCCCGCGTGGCCGAGCTGTTTGGCCCGAAGATCGCGAAGGAGGGCGGCTTCACGCTGAGCCCGGCCGAGGTGGCACGCATCGCCGAAACCGGTTTCACGTCCGGCAAGAGCACGCACGCCGACCGCCTGGAGACCATCCGCAGCACCTGGACGCAGCACGACGACATGGTGGACACGCACACCGCGGACGGCCTGAAGGTGGCCCGCGAGAAGCGCAAGCCCGGCGTGCCGATGATCGTGCTGGAGACCGCGCTGCCGGCCAAGTTCGCCGCGACGATCGAGGAGGCCACCGGCCGCCAGCCGCCGCGCCCGGCGTCGCTGAAGGGCATCGAGTCGCTGCCGCGCCGCTTCACCGTGATGCCCGCGGACGTGGGGCAGGTCAAGGACTACATCGTTCGGCACACCGCCGAATGACGCCGCGGCCGGAACGGAGCCAGTCATGAGGGTGCTGGGCTTCTGCGGCCCCTCGGGCGTCGGCAAGACGACGCTCATGACGGGCGTTATCTCCGGCCTCAAGGCGAACGGCCAGCGCGTGTCGGTGATCAAGCACGCGCACCACCGCTTCGACATCGACACGCCGGGCAAGGACACCTGGCGCCACCGCGAGGCCGGCGCCTTCGAGGTGTTGATCGCCTCCGGCACGCGCCTGGCCAAGATGCGCGAGTACGAAGTGCCCGGCCAGCCCAGCGTGCACCAGCTGATCGCCGAGATGGTGGAGTGCGACTGGCTGCTGGTCGAGGGCTTCAAGCACGCCAGCATCCCGAAGATCGAGGTCTGGCGCGCCGCCTGCGGCGAGGCTCCGCTGTACCCGGATGAGCCCTATGTCGCCGCCATCGCCACTGACGCGCCGGCGGCCCTGCCGGTGCCCACGGCGCGCCCGGTGTTCGACTTGGCTGCGCCCGCGGTGCTGGTTTCGCACCTGTTGGACACTGCTGCCCGCTTCGACTACGACCCCGAGATCCATGGCTGAACCCCGCCCCGCGCTGCAAAGCCTCGACGACGTGCTGGCCCGCGTGCTGGCGGTGGCGCGCGAGCGCCGCATCGGCGAGACGGAACGCGTCTCGACCTTCGACGCCCTGGGCCGCGTGCTGGCCGAAGGCGTGCGCTCCGGCCTGGACGTGCCGCCGGCGGACAACACCGCGATGGACGGCTATGCGCTGCGCACGGCCGACGTGGCGGAAGCCGGCGCGGTGCTGCCGGTGAGCCAGCGCATCCCCGCCGGCGTGGTCGGTGCGCCGCTGGCGGCGGGCACCGCGGCGCGCATCTTCACCGGCGCGCAGGTGCCGGCCGGGGCCGATGCCGTCGTGATGCAGGAACAGTGCGAAGCCGTGCCGGGCGACGGGCTCGGCTCGGTGCGCGTCAACACGGTGCCGAGTGCTGGCCAGTGGATCCGCCGCCGTGGCGAGGACGTGCAACACGGCGCCGAGGTGCTGGCCGCCGGCGTGCGGCTGGGTCCGCAGGGACTGGGCATGGCCGCCTCGGTGGGCGCGGCAGACCTGCTGGTGCGCCGCCGCCCGCGCGTGGCGCTGTTCTCCACCGGCGACGAGCTGGTGATGCCCGGCGAGCCGCTGAAGCCGGGTGCGATCTACAACTCCAACCGCTTCACACTGCGTGCGCTGCTGCAGGCCGCGGGGTGCGAGGTGGTCGACCGCGGCATCGTGCCGGATCGGCTGGACGCCACGCGGGCCGCGCTGCGCGAGGCCGCCGCGGGCGTGGACCTGATCCTCACCTGCGGTGGCGTCTCGGTTGGCGAGGAAGACCACCTGAAGCCCGCGGTGCAGGCCGAGGGCTGGCTCGAAGCCTTCCAGATCGCGATGAAGCCGGGCAAGCCGCTGGCGTTCGGCGCCGTGAAGCGCCCGGACGGCGGCACGGCGGGCGAGACGCTCTTCATCGGCTTGCCCGGCAACCCGGTGTCGGCCTTCGTCACCTTCCTGCTGATCGTCGCGCCCACGCTGCGCGCGCTGCAGGGCTGCACCAGTGCCATGCCAGCGGCGGTCAGCGTGCAGGCCGATTTCGACTGGCCCAAGCCGGACCGCCGGCGCGAGTTCCTGCGTGCCCGCTTCAACGCCGAAGGCGGCCTGGACCTGTTCCCGAACCAGAGCTCGGGCGTGCTGACCTCGGTGGTGTGGGCCGACGGGCTGATCGACAACCCCGGCGGCCAGGCCATCCGGCGCGGCGACAGCGTGCGGCTGCTGCTGCTCTCCGCGCTGATCGGGAGCTAGCCATGGCCAGCGTCAACGTGCGTTATTTCGCTTCGCTGCGCGAAGCGCTGGGCAGCGCGGAAGCGGTGGACTGGCACCCCGGCCTGACGCTCGCCGGCTTGCGCGATCAGCTGATTGCGCGGGGTGGCGCCCATGCCGAGGCGCTGGCACGTGGCCGCGCGCTCCGCTGCGCGCTGAACCAGGTCATGGCGGCTGAAACCAATTTGGTGCCCGAGGGCGCCGAGGTGGCCTTCTTTCCCCCGGTCACCGGTGGCTGAGGCAGCGGCGTCGAAGCCGCTGTCCCGCAGCCACGCTTTCGAGCCCGCCAGACGCCTGGCGCCTTGCCCGCGCCAGCCTGCCCACCTGAACTCATCTCGAACGGGCCGGCCGACCCGCGGTGACGTTGCAGGCCGGTCGGACCGCAGCCACATCACGCGGGCCGGCCCACAGTCTCGTCAAGCGGCCACTCGGCCTGCAGGTGCGCCAGGGCGGCATCCACCCGGTCCAGCGTGGCCGCTGCAGCCGGCCGCATCGGCGCGCGCAGCGCCGGACCGATCAAGCCCTGGCGTGCCAGCGCACCCTTCACCGGCGCGGGGTTCGGCTCGGCGAACAGGGCCTGCGTCAGCGGCCGCAATGCACGCCACAGCGCCTGCGCAGCGTGCAGCTGCTGGCCGCGCAGCAGCGCCTGCAAGCGAACGAAGAGGTCGGGCCGCAGGTGCGCTGACGCAGTGATGGCACCGGGCGCGCCCAGCGCGAGCTGTGCGAACAGCTCGTCGTCATTGCCCGCCAGCAGCGCCAGGCGGCCATCGCGCAGCAGGCCGAGCGCGGCGTCGGGGTCGGCGCTGCAGTCCTTCACCGCGCGGATGCGCGGGTGTGCGGCCAGCGCCAGCAGCGTCTCGGGTGCGATGCGAACGGCGGTGCGGCCCGGGATGTCGTAGGCCACGAGGGGTACGGGCGAGGCGTCGGCCACGGTGGTGAAGAAGTCCAACAGCCCGGCCTGGTCCGGCTTCACGTAGGCGGGCGCGCAGACCAGGTAGCCGGCCACCGGGAAGTCACGCGCCAGTTCCCGCGCACGGGCCGCCACGCGCGAAGGCCGCACGCCGGACAGGCCCATCAGCACCGGCTTGCCGCCGGCGCCGTCGATGGCGGCGCCCAGCACCGCGGCCTGCTCGGCCTCGTCGAGCATCGCCGCCTCACCGGTGCTGCCGCAGGCCACGAAGCCAGCCACCCCTTGGGCGGCGAGCCGCGCGGTGAGCCGCGTCAGCGCCGCGGTGTCGACGGCCGGCTCATCACCGATTCCGACGCCACCGCAAAAGGGGGTGACCAGCGGCACCCAGATTCCTGAAAAGTCGAGCATTCGTTTCTCCGTGCGAGGACAGACCGTTCGGTTGAACCGGCGGCGGATGCACGAGGAGAGGCTTGACCTGGGCAGACCCGATGCGGGTCAAGGGACGAACCGGTTCGCACCGGCTGCCGTTCCATCGCTCATCCGACGACGGAACAGCAGCTCCGGTCAGACGAGCGGCTGTTTGGGGGCTTTCTCCAGCACCGGTGCGCCGGCCGGCGCGGCGGGGAGCCGCGTGGCGAGTGCAGGGCGCAGGGCGGGAGACATGGGGCGCGATGGTAGCCGCGAAACCCGCGGTGCCACAATCCCCGGCATGCCTCGTGTCAGCATCCAGACCGCCGATTTCGACCTGTCGGCCGAGGTGGCCGCGCTGCGCGCCGATGACCATCGCGTCGGCGCCGTTGCCACCTTCATCGGCACAGTGCGTGACCGCAACCCCGGCCAGCCGCAGGTCAGCGCGATGGAGCTGGAGCACTACCCCGGCATGACCGAGGCCTCGATCGAGGCCATGATCGACGAGGCCTGCCGCCGCTTTCCGCTGTTGGGCGTGCGGGTGGTGCACCGCGTGGGACTGCTGCAGCCGGGTGATCAGATCGTGCTGGTGGCCGTCACATCGCAGCATCGCGGCGCCGCGTTCCAGGGCTGCGAGTTCGTCATGGACTACCTGAAGACGCAGGCGCCCTTCTGGAAGAAGGAGACCACGCCCGACGGCGCGCGCTGGGTCGACGCCCGCGTGGAAGACGACGCGGCGCTGGCGCGCTGGGGCATTGCCTCG
>CBIHPZ010000366.1:0-4757 GCA_966211865.1 uncultured Aquabacterium sp. | reverse complement strand
GGGCGCGTGGCCTGGGGCAGTTCGATCGCGGGCGGCACCAGGTCGCGCACGGGGGTGGGGTGCCGCTGCTTGGGGGCGGGGGGGGGGGGGGGGGGCGGCACCGGCGCGGGCGGTGCCGGTGGCGCCTGCACCACGGTTGGCGCCGGTGCCGGCACCGGTTCGGGCGCCGGCACCACGAAGGGCGCGGGGGCCGGCACGGGCGTGGGTGCGGCAGCGATCACCGGGGCCGCGACGGGCCGCTGCACCGGCTGCGGGGCGCGCATGGGCGGCGGGGGCGGCGGGGGCTGGGGTGGCGCTTCCGGCGCGATGAAGTCGACGATCAGCGGCGACACCTCGCGCACCGCCTGCCGCACCGAGTCCACCTGCATCAGGCCCCACAGCGCCAGCACGTGCAGCCCGGCGACACCCACGACCAGCAGGCGCCGTTCGCCGCGGGCCAGTCCTTCACCGGGGCGGGCGAGCGGCAATGCGGCCATGGCCCGCGGCGCCGGGGCGCGGACCGGTGCGGGCCCCGCGGGTGGCGCCGTGGCCGGGCGGGGCGGGAACGTGGCGGCGGAGGAGGTGAGGGCAGGAGCGGACATGGCGGCTCACGCGGCCGCGGGCCGGTCGTGAGGATGTGCATCCTAACGCCAATGAGAATGATTCGTAAATACAGGCTTGAGATTTGTCATGCCGCGCAGTCGGGGTGGCGCGCATGCCACGGGGCGCTTGTGGCTGAGCGCCCGGTACCGCGCAGCGGGCCGAAAGGCGCGTCGGCCAGGCGGGGCCGCACGCGGGCGGCTGGCGGCCGCACGCCAGGGGCGCCGGTCGCGGCCGCGGTGCAGATCGCCGTGGTGCTGCGCAACCTGGTGTCCAACGCCGTCGGTGCGTTGCGCGCCGCGGGCGCCCGAGGCGTCGTCAGTGCAGCGCCGCCAGGAACTGCTGCAGTTCGGGGGTGCGCGGCGCGGTGAACAGCTCGTCCGGCGGACCCATCTCGTGGATGCGGCCGGCGTGCATGAAGACCACGCGGTCGGCCACCTTGCGGGCGAAGTTCATCTCGTGCGTGACCATCAGCAGGGTCATGCCGTCGTCGGCCAGCGACTCGACGACGCGCAGCACCTCGCCCACCAGTTCGGGGTCCAGCGCGGAGGTGATCTCGTCGCACAGCAGCACCGCCGGCTGCATGGCCAGCGCGCGGGCGATGGCCACGCGCTGCTGCTGGCCGCCGGACAGCTGGTCGGGCGCGGCGTCGAACTTGTCGGCCAGGCCCACGCGCTGCAGCAGCGTGCGCGCGGCGGCGGCCGCGCCCGCCTTGTCCTGCTGCTTCACCAGCGTGGGCGCCAGCATCACGTTGCGGCCCACGGACAGGTGCGGGAAGAGGTTGAAGCTCTGGAAGATCATGCCGACGTGCTGGCGCAGCTCGCGCAGCGCCTTGGCGTCGCCGGCGCGCAGCGGCTGGCCATCGACCGTGATGCCGCCGTGCTGGAAGTGCTCCAGCCCGTTGACGCAGCGCAGCAGCGTGCTCTTGCCCGAGCCGCTCTTGCCGATGATGGCGATGACCTCGCCGCGCTTCACCTGCAGGTCGATGCCCTTGAGCACCTCGTGCTCGCCATAGGCCTTGCGCAGGCCCTCGATCGTGACGATCGCAGTCATCGGGAATGGGTCCTTTCGAGCCGGCGTGCCCAGGCCGAGACGGGAAAGCACAGCGCGAAATACAGCAGCGCCACGCAGGCATAGACGGTGAACGGCCGGAAGGTGGCGTTGCTGATCATCGTGCCGGCCTTGGTCAGCTCGATGAAGCCCAGCACGGAGGCCAGCGCCGTGCCCTTGATCACCTGCACCGCAAAGCCGACGGTGGGCGGGATGGCAATGCGCAGGGCCTGCGGCGCGACGACGTGCACCAGCGTCTGCCGCAGGTCCAGCGCCAGGCTGTCGGCGGCTTCCCACTGGCCGCGCGGAATGGCTTCGACGCAGCCGCGCCATATCTCCGTTAGGAAGGCGCTGCTGTAGAGCGTCAGCGCCAGGCCGGCGGCGGCCCAGGCGGGCACGTCCAGCCCCAGCAGCGCCAGGCCGAAGTAGGCCAGGAACAGCTGCATCAGGAGCGGCGTGCCCTGGAAGACCTGCACGTACAGCGCCACGCCGCGCGCCGCGCCTGGCAGGCGGGCGATGCGGGCCACCAGCAGCCCCGCGCCGACCAGCGCACCGCCGGCGAAGGCCGCCAGCGACAGCAGCACCGTCCAGCGCGCGGCCAGCAGCAGGTTGCGCAGGATGTCCCAGAGGGTGAACTCGACCATGGTGTTGGGCTGCCCCGTGCGCTCAGCGCCTGGCGTGCAAGAGACGCGTCCCCAGCTGCTGCAGCAGCTGCCGCAGCAGCACCGCCAAGCCCAGGTACAGCGCGGTGGCGATGAAGGTCGCCTCGAAGGCGCGGAAGTTGCGGCTGTGGATGAGGTTGGCGTAGTAGCTCAGCTCCTGCGTGGCGATCTGCCCGCACACCGCCGAGCCCAGCATCACGATGACGATCTGCCCCACCATGGCCGGCCACACCCGCGCCAGTGCCGGCGGCAGCACCACGCGCAGGAAGACCTGCGCCTCGGTCAGTGCCAGCGAGCGGGCCGCCTCGATCTGCCCGCGCGGGGTGGCCTGGATGCCGGCGCGCGCGATCTCGGCCGCGTAGGCGCCCAGGTTGACCACCATCGCGATCAGGGCCGCCCACTCCGGCGCCAGCTTCAGCCCCAGGCTGGGCAGGCCGAAGAAGACGAAGAAGAGCTGCACGATGAAGGGCGTGTTGCGGATCAGCTCGACGTAGGCGCCCGCACCCCACCGCAGCGCCGTGCCGCCGTGCACCCGCGCCCAGGCGCAGGCGATGCCCAGTGCCAACCCCAGCGTGGCGGACACGGCGGTGAGCCCCGCCGTCATGCCCAAGCCGCGCAGCAGCAGCGGCCAATCGACGAGGACCGCAGCGAAGTCGAGGCTGATGCTCATGGCGTGGTCAAGCGCTGGTCAGGCGTCGTCATGGCGCTGCTGCCTGCGGCCCCGTCTTCAGTTCGGCAGGTCGCCCGCCGGGCGGCCGAGCCACTTCTGCGCCAGCTTGTCCAGCTCGCCCGAGGCCTTGGCCGCGGCGATGACCTCATTGACCTTGAGCCGCAGCTTGTCCTCGCCCTTGGCCACGCCGATGAAGTTGGGCGAGTCCTTCAGCAGGAACTTGTATTCGGTGCCGAGCTGCGGGTTCTTCTGCATCACCGTGCCGGCCACCGAGGCGCCGGTGGCGATCACCTGCACCTGGCCCGAGACGAAGGCCGCCACCGTGGCGTTGTTGTCCTCGAAGCGCTTGATGTCGACGCCCGCGGGTGCGACCTTGCCGAGCTCGATGTCCTCCATCGCGCCGCGCGTCACGCCCACGGTCTTGCCCGCCAGGTCCGCCGGCGCCTTCACGGCCAGCGTCTTCGGCGCGAACACCGCCTGGAAGAAGGGCGAATAGGCGCTGGTGAAGTCGATGACCTTCTCGCGCTCGGCGTTCTTGCCCAGCGTCGAGATCACCAGGTCAGCCTTCTTGGTCTGCAGGTAGGGGATGCGGTTGGCGCTGATCACCGGCACCAGTTCCAGCTTCACGCCCAGCTTGTTGGCGATCAGGCGCGCCATGTCGATGTCCAGCCCTTGCGGCTGCAGGTCGGTGCCGACGAAACCGTAGGGCGGGAAGTCGGTCGGGATCGCGATGGTGATCTGCTTCTTGGCCAGCACGGTGTCGAGCGCGGCCTGCGCTTGCGCGGCGGCGGGCCAGAGGGAGGCGGCGCCCAGGCCGGCACAGCAGGCGATCAGGGCAAGAAGGGGGCGGCGGGTCATCGGGCGGTCTCCGGAAGCGGTCGGTCTGCGTGGCGGGCGGCGCAGCGGATGCGCTGGCCTGTCTCCTTGTATGCAAGGCTGATGCCAACGGGCTCTGCCTCGAGCGGACCGGCCCTGGCACCAAGACAGTGAGCCGGCGCGGTCACCCGGGCGCTGCTACCCTTCGCTCCACTGCCCCGCCGGCTTCCGGCGGCCCCATCCGAACCGGCCTGCAGGCCGTCCCCCGCGATGAGCTTCCTGGCGATCGACATCGGCAACACCCGCCTCAAGTGGGCGCTCTACGCCTCGCCCCAGCCTGGGGCGGCGGTGCTCTCGCATGGGGCGGTGTTCCTCGAAAACATCGACCAGTTGGCCGAGGGCGATTGGAAAACGCTGGCCGCGCCCGGCAGCCTGCTGGGCTGCAACGTGGCGGGCGATGCCATCCGCCGCCGCGTGGAGGAGCAACTGGAGCTGTGGGACGTGGAGCCGCGCTGGGTCGTCTCCGGCCCGCAGGCGGGCGGCATCTCCAACGGCTACGACCACCCCGGCCGCCTGGGCGCCGACCGCTTCGTGGCGCAGATCGGCGCGCGCCACCATGTGCTGGCGCGCGGCGTGCAGCGGCCGGTGCTGGTGGTGATGATCGGCACCGCGGTGACCGTGGATGCGGTCGACGCCGACGGCCGCTTCCACGGCGGCCTGATCCTGCCCGGCCACGGCATCATGCTGCGCGCGCTGGAAGGCGGCACCGCGGGCCTGCGCGTGCCCACCGGCGAGGTGCGCACCTTCCCCACCAACACCAGCGACGCGCTGACCAGCGGCGGCACCTACGCCATCACCGGCGCCATCGAACGCATGCACCGCCACCTGGGCGCGCATTGCGGCGAGGCGCCGATGACGCTGGTGACCGGCGGCGCCGGCTGGAAGGTGGCGCCGTACCTGGACGTCGAGCACGAGCTGGT
>CBIHPZ010000365.1:0-4759 GCA_966211865.1 uncultured Aquabacterium sp. | reverse complement strand
CCGTCACGTGCGTGACGGACAAGCCCCGCCGATTCCGCGACAACCACCAGCCGCACCGGGAGACCCGCGCATGACGACCAGCACCGCCAGCACCACCAGCCACTACCGCATCTGCCCCCTGTGCGAGGCCTGCTGCGGCCTGGAAGTGCGCACCGAAGGCCGCCAGGTGGTCTCCATCCGCGGCATGGACAGCGACCCCTTCAGCCGCGGCTACCTCTGCCCCAAGGCGGTGGCGCTGAAGGACCTGCACGAAGACCCCGACCGGCTGCGCCAGCCGCTGGTCAAGCGCGACGGCCGCCACGTGCCGGTGAGCTGGGACGAGGCCTTCGCCGAGATCGAGCGCCGCCTGCTGCCGCTCATCGCCGACCACGGCCGCGACGCGGTGGCGCTGTCCATCGGCAACCCCACGGCGCACAAGTTCGGCCTGCAGCTGTATTTCCAGCGCCTGGCGCGCGCGCTGGGCACGAAGAACAACTACTCGGCCAGCACGCTGGACCAGATGCCCAAGCACCTGCAGTCGGGCCTGATGTTCGGCCACGCGCTCAGCTTCGCGGTGCCCGACATCACCCGCACCGACTGGATGCTGGTGCTGGGCGCCAACCCCGCCGCCAGCAACGGCAGCCTGTGGACCGTGCCCGACTTCCGCGGCAAGGCGAAGGCGCTGCGCGCGCGTGGTGGCAAGCTCGTCGTCATCGACCCACGCCGCACCGAAACGGCCGAGCTGGCCGACGCCCACCACTTCATCCGCCCCGGCACCGACGTGCACCTGCTGGCCGCGATGCTGAACGTGCTGTTCAGCGAGAACCGCGTCCGGCTCGGCGCGGTGGAGCCGCACGTGCGCGGCCTGGACGCGCTGCGCGAGGCGGTCCAGCCCTTCACGCCCGAACGCGCGGCCGCGCGCTGCGGCGTGCCGGCCGACACCATCCGCGCGCTGGCCCGCGAGTTCGCCGGCGCCGAACGCGCGCTGGTCTACGGCCGCCTGGGCACCTGCACGCAGGCCTTCGGCACGCTCACGCAGTGGCTGATCGAGGCGCTGAACATCGTCACCGGCCGCCTCGACGCACCGGGCGGCGTGATGTTCCCGAAGGCGCCCGCCTTCGCCGCCAACACCATGGGCGCGCCGGGGCGCGGGCGCGGCATGGCCACCGGCCGCCACCACAGCCGTGTCAGCGGCTTCGCCGAGGTGCAGGGCGAGCTGCCGATGGTGAAGCTGGCCGAGGAGATCGAGACCCCCGGCCCGGGCCAGGTGCGCGCGTTGATCACGCTGGCCAGCAACCCGGTGCTGTCGGCGCCGAACGGCCCGCGCCTGTCGGCGGCGATGGCTGGGCTGGACTTCATGCTCAGCCTGGACATCTACCTCAACGAAACCACGCGCCATGCCGACGTGATCCTGCCCGGCGTCTCGCCGCTGGAAGACAGCCACTACGACATCCCCTTCGCGCAGTTCTCCTGGCGCAACCAGGCGCGCTACAGCGCCGCGGTGTTCCCGCCGGCCGACGGCCAGCCGCCCGAGTGGCTGAACATGCTGCGCCTGCTGGCCATCGTGAAGGGCCGCGGCGCGCAGGCCGACCTGCAGGCGCTGGACGACGAGCTGCTGGCCGAGGACGTGCGCCGCCTGGCCGGCGACCAGGCCGATGCGGTGATCGCCGCCGTCTCACGCTGGCAGGGCCCCGAGCGCCTGCTGGACCTGGCGCTGCGCGCCGGCCCCTACGGCGACCGCTTCGGCCTGAAGCCGGAAGGCCTGACCCTCGCGAAGCTCGCCGATGCCGAGGCCGGCATCGACCTGGGCGAGCTGCAGCCGCGCATCCCCGAGGTGCTGCGCACCGCCAGCGGCTGCGTCGAGCTGGCACCCGAGATGCTGCTGGCCGACCTGCCGCGCGCCGTGGCCGACCTGGACAGCGCCCCCGCCGCGCCAGCCGGCGCCCCCGCGTCGGTGCAGATCATCGGCCGCCGCGACGTGCGTTCCAACAACAGCTGGATGCACAACCTGCCGCTGCTGGCCAAGGGCCCCGAGCGCTGCACGCTGCTGGTGAACCCGCAGGACGCCGCGCGCCTGGGCCTGGCCGCCGGCGCCCGCGCGCGGGTGCAGCGCAACGGCCGCGAACTGCAGGCGCCGGTGGAGTTGAGCGAGGCCATGATGCCCGGCGTCGTCAGCCTGCCGCACGGCTGGGGCCACGACCTGGCCGGCGCGCGGCTGGCCGTGGCGGCCGGGCGGCCCGGCGCCAACCTGAACGCGGTGCTGGACGACACGCTGATCGACCCGCTGTCGGGCAACGCGGTGCTGTCCGGCGTGGCCGTGCAGGTGACACCGGCCTGACATCGGCCTGGCATCGGTCCGGTATCTGTCCGGCATCGGTCCGGCACAGGTCCGCACCGGTCCGGCATCGGCCTAACGCCGTTTCGGCGCGGCCAGCGACTCCATCAGCGTGGCCAGTTCCTCGAACCGCACCGGCTTGGTGACGTAGCCGTCGAAGCCCGCCGCCAGGCCGTGCGCCCGGTCGTCCGGCTTGGCATCGGCCGTCACCGCGATGACCGGCACGTCCGCGGTGCGCGGGTCCGCCCGCAGCGCGCGCAGCACGCCGTAGCCATCCAGCCGGGGCAGGTGCAGGTCCAGCAGGATGGCGTCGGGCCGCTGCGCCAGCGCCTGGCGCAGCCCCGCCTCGCCGTCTTCGGCCAGCGCCAGGCGCCACTGCGGCCGGTCGCTGAACCAGGCGTCCATCAGCGCGCGGTTGGTCGGGTTGTCCTCGATGTAGAGCACCTGCAGGCCGCCCGCCGCGGGCGCGCCGTCCATCCGCGCGGCGACGGCATGGGCCGGCTGCTCGTCCGCCGCCAGCGGCAGTTCGATCCAGAAGCTGGAGCCCTGGCCCGGCGCCGAATCGACGCCCAGGTCGCAGTTCATCAGCTCCGCCAGCCGCTTGCTCAACGACAGGCCCACGCCGGTGCCTTCGATCGCGGTGTCCTCGCGGCCCAGGCGCTCGAAGGGGCGGAAGAGGCGGTCCAGCCGGTCGGGCGGAATGCCCAGGCCCTGGTCCGTCACCGCCAGGCGCACGCGGCCGCCTTCCGCCCCGTCCAGCCCCTGCGCGGCCTGCAGCGAGACGACGATCGGGCTGTCCCCCGGCGCGTACTTCAGGGCATTGGTCAGCAGGTTGACGAGGATCTGCTTCAGCCGCAGTTCGTCCACCACCGCCGTGGCCTGGCTGAAAGCGCCGAAGCGCCGCTCGAAGCGCGGCACCGCCTGCGGCATGGCCGCCTGCACGATGCCCAGCGCCTCGTCGATCAGCGGGCCCAGCGGCACCGCGGCCAGCGTGACCCTCAGCTTGCCGACCTCGATGCGCGACAGATCCAGCAGCTCGTCGATCAGCTTCAGCAGGTGCTCGCCGGCGTGCTGGATCTCGCCGATCCAGCGCTGCTGCTTCGGCGCCACCTCGCCCATCGCCAGCAGCTGCGAGAAGCCGAGGATGGCGTTCATCGGCGTGCGCAGCTCGTGGCTCATGCGCGAGAGGAATTCGGACTTCGCCTGGCTGGCATGCTGCGCCTCGTCGCGCGCCTGCTCCAGCGCCAGCGTGCGGTCGCGCACCCGGTCTTCCAGCTGTCGGTTCAGCGCCCGCACCGCTTCCTCGGCCGTCTTGCGCTGGTGGATGTCGGCCACGGTGCCGATGGCGCGCAGCGCCCGGCCCTCGGCATCGCGCTCGACGACGCGGCCGCGCCAGGCGGTCCAGCGCCAGCTGCCGTCGTCGCGGCGCAGGCGCATCTCGACCAGGAAGCGCGCGCCCGGTTGCACGTCGTCGAAGTGCGCGCGCACCAGGCGCTGCACCTCGTCCAGGTCGTCGGGGTGCGTCAGCGATTGCCAGAAGCCCAGGTCATGCTGCTGCGGGCCCGCGGCCTCGGCGCTGGCCTCGCAGCCCAGCAGCTGCAGGCAGCCGGTGCCCAGGTAGACGCGCGCGCCGGCCACGTCCCAGTCCCACAGCCCGGCGCCGGCGGCCTCCAGGCCCAGGCGCAGCCGCGCCTCGCTCTCGGCCAGCTCGGCCTGCGACAGCACCAGCTGCCGGCGCGCCCGCTGCAGCGACGCCACCAGGCCGTTGATGGCATCGACCACCGTGTCCAGGATGTCGGGCCGCCAGCGGCCCTGCGCCGGCCGGTCCAGCTGCAGCGGCGGGCGGTCGGCACGGGTGGTCTCGGGGTCGATGCCGCGCACGTAGCCGGCCAGCCGCGCCAGGTGCTGCGTCACCAGCATCTGGAAGCACAGCAGCAGGAACACCGCCACCAGCGCCGTCTTCACCGCGTTGGCCAGCAGCACCTCGGCCAGGCGGGCCCACACCCGCGCCAGCACGCGGTCGACGCTGGCGACGATCTGCACCTCGCCGATGCGCTGCAGGCCCGCTGCGCCCTTGCGCGCGAGCGGAATGCGCGTCTCCTTGGTGCGCACCGACGCCGCGCGGCCGGCATGCCAGCGCACGCGGCCTTCTTCCAGGATGGCGATGTACTCCACCTCCGGCATGCTCACCAGGGCATCGAGCTGGCTCTGCACCTGCACGTCGTCCACGTTCCAGACGCTGTTGGCCAGCGAGGGCAGGTAGTTGCTGCCGACGAACTCGAAGGCGTTGTCGATCGCGCGCAGGTCGCGCCGGTAGGCGCCGTAGAGCTCGATGCTGGTGATCAGCGCCGTGATCAGCGAGCTGAACAGCACCACCAGCACCAGCACGCGCCGGGCCAGCCCGTTGCCGTGCAGCAGGGCCTGGCGCAGGGACGCCGCGATCAT
>CBIHPZ010000364.1:0-4761 GCA_966211865.1 uncultured Aquabacterium sp. | reverse complement strand
TGATGGACGCCATCGAGCAGCAGCAGCGCCGGCCGCCGGTGCGCATCGGCGAAGCGCTGCTGGCGCTGGGCCTGATCGACGAGCGCGCGCTGGGCGACGCGCTGCAGCAGCAGACCCAGGACCGCACGCGCCCGCTGGGCGAGCTGCTGGTGCAGCGCGGCCTGGTGAGCCGCAACGACCTGCAGGCCGCACTGGCGCACCGCATGGGCTTTCCCATCGTCGACGCCGCCGCGTTTCCGGTGGAACCTGACGCGGTGGCCCGCATTCCCGAGGCGCTGGCGCGGCGCCTGCCCGCGCTGCCGCTGATGCTGCGCGGTGAACGGCTGGTGGTGGCGCTGGAGGACCCGTCGGCGCGCATCGTCGTCGATGAACTGGAAGCGGTGGCCGACTGCGACATCGTGCCGGTGCTGGCCTGCGCCGGCTCGCTGGGACCGGCGCTGGACCGGCTCTTCGCGCAGCCCGCGGAAGCGGACGCCGTCGCCGCCGCGGCCACCGCCGCCTTCGCCTCCACCTTCCCCTCCACCGCGGCCAACCACGCGCTGGCGCAGCCGAGCCCCCCGCCAACGGCCCACGGGCACGACCACGCCATGCAGCCCGCCGACGGGCCCGCGCGGCTGGATGCGCTGCTGAGCGCCGCGCACGCCGCCGGCGCGAGCGCGGTGCACATCGAATGCCCGGCGCCGCCGCATCCCCTGCGGCTGCTGCAGCGGTGCGGCGGCCGGCTGCACGCCACGGCCGAGCTGCCGGCCGCATGGCGCGAGCCGCTCACCGCGCACCTGAAGACCCTGGCCGGGCTGGACCCGGCCGAGCAGCGCCGCCCGCAGTCCGGCCGGGCCGACCTGCCGCTGCTTGCCGGTGGCCAGCTGCTGCGGCTGCAGGTGACCACCCTGCCCACTGCCGATGGCACCGAAGACCTGGTGCTGCGCCTGTCGACGCCGCCGCGCGCCCTGCCGCTGGCGGCACTGGGGCTGCCGCCGGCGGTGCTGGCGCAGCTCAGCGCCGCGCTGGCGGCGCCGCACGGCCTGCTGCTGTTCGCCGGCCCGCGCGGCAGCGGCCTGACCACCCTTCTTCACGCGGCGCTGGGCCACCTCAACACGCCCGAGCGCCGGCTGTGGACGGTGGAGCCCGCGCTGGAGATCCGCCAGCCCGGCCTGCGCCAGCTGCAGCCGAATGCCCGCATCGACCACACGGCGGCCAAGGCCTTGCGTGCGCTGCAGGAAGCCGATGCCGACGTGGTGATGCTGGACGCGCCCACCGACGCCCCGGCGCTGCGCGAGGCCTGCGCGCTGGCCCAGGCCGGCCCGCTGGTGCTGGTGGCCGTGCAGGCCGCCGATGGGGCCGAGGCGTGCTCGCAGCTGCTCGCTGGCGGGGCCGATGCCGCGGGTCTGCGGCGCGTGCTGCGCGGCACGCTGGTGCTCGCGGCCGGCCACACCGCGGCATTCAGCCCGGGGGCTGCCGCCATGGTGGCGACGTAATCCCCGAGTAAGCTACCGCTCCCACATTCGCGCACGCGCACGCGTTGTTATCCGCCCATCGCAATATGTCGCTTGACGCTGTTTTGCAGGGCCTTTTTTTCTATCTTGCATGCTGAGCGACCGTCGACCGAACGGTCCCAAGGGAGTCCGATGACACCAGTCCGCCGGCCAGGCACAGAGGGCGCCCCGACATGAGCCGCCTCTACATCGTCGACGACCAGCTGCTGCTGCGCGACGGCCTGCATGCGCTGCTGGAAGGCGCCGGGCACACGGTGGTGGGCGAAGGCGCCGAGCCGACCCAGGTGGTGGCGGAGGCGCAGCAGCGCCAGGCCGAGCTGATGCTGCTGGACCTGGGGCTGGGCGAGCGTTCGGGCTTCGAGGTGCTGCAGGAGCTGAAGCGGCGCGGCTCGTCGGTGCGGGCCATCATCGTCACCATGTCTTCGCAGCCGCGCCACGTGGCCGAAGCGGTGCGCCTGGGCGCCGCCGGCTACGTGCTGAAGGACTCCGGCGCCGCCGAGCTGCTGCAGGCCATCGACGCCGTCACCGCCGGCCGCCGCTTCTTCGGCCCGCAGGTGGCCGACCTGGCGCTGCAGGCCCTGGCCGACGACGCGCCGCCCGACCCCTTCTCCACGCTGTCACCGCGCGAGCGGCAGATCGTGACCATGGTGGTCAACGGCATGAGCAGCGCCGCCATCGGCAGCGAACTGCACCTGTCGCCGAAGACGGTGGACACCTACCGCAGCCGCATCATGACCAAGCTGGGCGTCAACGGCGTCACGGCGCTGGTGCGCCTGGCGGTGCGTGAAGGCCTGATCGAGAACTGATCCGGCCGCCCGGCCGCTACAGCGTGCAGCTGCGGAAGCCGCAGAAGCCGGTGTCGTCGTCCGCCGCGGCATAGCGGCGCGAGGCCGGATGATGCTGCCGCGCCGGCGTGGCGACCGATGCGCCGCGCTGCACGCGCCACGGCACCTCGGGCGCCATGGTGTCCAGCCGCGCCGGGCCGGGCTTGAAGTCGGGATAGGCCCGGGCGGTGCCGGCCACCCACTCCCAGACGTCGCCCCAGGCCATGGCGCGGCCACCGCGGCCGGCCAGCGCCGCGGTCCATTCGGCTTCCGTGGGCAGGCGGCGGCCGGCCCAGCGGCACCAGGCATCGGCCTCGTACCAGCTCAGGTGCACGGCGGTCTGCGATGACGGAACACGCGTGAGCCGACCCATGCGGTGCATCAGCACGCCGCCGGCGAAGAGCTCGACGTAACGTGGCGCGCGCCGGCCCTGGGCCTGCACCCAGGCCCAGCCCTCTTCGGTCCACCAGCGCGGGTTGTCGTAGCCGCCGTCGTCGACGAACTCGGCGTACTGCGCCCAGCACACCGGCTGCGCGTCGATCTCGAATTCGGCCACGGCCACCTCATGCGCCCACTTCTCGTGGTCGGGCACGAAGCCGCCACGCGGGCTGCCGAGGGTGACCCGCTGCGCCGGGTGGCCGATCACATCGCACAACGTGCGGGTGGGCATGCTGAGGCCGGCTTCCTCGATGCGGCGGCCGTGCCCGATGGCCTGCGCCAGCACCATCAACTGCTCGGCCAGGCGGTCTTCCTGCCACAGCCCGAGGCGGTAGAAGTAGAGGCCGGCGTCGCTGGGCTCGGCCTTGTCGAGCAGTTCCAGCGTGGACTCCAGCGTCTCCAGCAGGTAGTCGCGGATGGCCGCGCCGCCGGGCCCCTGCCCGGCCCAGCGCTGCGCGCGGTCGCCGGCGGCGGGGTCCAGCCACCAGTCCATCATCGGGTCCAGCGCAGCCAGCCGGGCCGACGCCGGATCGGCCTGCTCGCCGCGGCCACGCTGCACGAAGCGCAGCAGCCACTGCTCCTGGAAGCGTGCCGCCTGGCCGGCCACCCAGGCCGGCGGGTCGAATTCGGCCGGTGGCTTCACCAGGTCCAGGCCGTCGAACAGCGACAGCGCGTGCAAGGTGCGGTTGCGCGCGTCCATCAGCGCCAGGCCCAGGGCCTCGGGGCCGGCGTGGCGCATGGCCAGGGGATCGTGGATGTCGACGGTGAGGAATTGCGCCGTGGTCACTGCCAGCCTCCTGCTTTTCCCGGCGCCGCCCGCGCGGTGCCTGACCGCCGAAGTGTGCGTCAGCCGCGCTCGATGCGGGCGTAGGCGCTGTGGTTGTGGATGGACTCGAAGTTCTCGACGTCCACCGCATAACGGCCGATGCGAGCGTCAGCATTCAGCCGCAGCGCCACGTCGCGCACCAGGTCCTCGACGAACTTGGGGTTCTCGTAGGCGCGCTCGGTGACCCACTTCTCGTCGGCGCGCTTGAGCAGCGGCCACAGCTCGGACGAGGCGGAGTCTTCGGCAAAGCGCACCAGCTCGTGCCACTCGATGGGCTGCAGCAGCTCGGCGCGGATGGTGACCAGCGAGCGCTGGTTGTGCGCGCCGTAGTCGGAGATTTCCTTGGAGCACGGGCACAGGCTCTTCACCGGCACGCCCACCTCGGCCCACACCGCCGTGACACCCGCGCGGGTCTCGGCGATCCAGCGGCCCTGGTAGTCCAGCAGGCTCTGCACGCCGGACACCGGCGCCCGCTTGCGCAGGAAGAACGAGAAGCGCGCCTCGATGCGGCCTTCGGTCGCGCCCAGCTTGTCCAGCATCACGGCCAGCTGGTCCTTCAGCCGCGCCGCGTCCAGGGCCTCGTCCTGCGCATCCAGCCAGGCCACGAAGCGCGACATGTGCGTGCCCTTCTGGTCGGCCGGCAGCGCCACGTCCAGGTCCCACTGGCCCACCGTCTCCTGCTCGTGGCCGGCCACGCGAAGCGTCAGCGGCCAGCGCACGTCCTTCACGCCGACGCGCTGGATCACGAGGTGGCGCTCGTCACGCTCGCTTTGCGTGTCGGGAATGTGCAGGGCGTCGGTCAGGTTGGTCATGGTGAAACAAATGGTGCGGGCGCGAGCATGACATCGATTCTGTGACCCGGGCGGCGCGGGGCTTTGTCACCGCGGTGTCAGGACGCTGGACGCCGGCACCCAGGCTTTCAGGCCGCCGGCCGGCGTTCCGCCACCAGGGCCAGCGGCTTGCCGAAGCGCTGCCGCACCGATTGCTCGATGCCCGCCGCGTCCAGGCCCTGCAGCGCCATCAGCTTGGCCGGGTCGCCATGCTCGATGAAATGGTCCGGCAGGCCCAGCGACAAGAGCGGCGTGGCCAGGCCCGCGGCATGCAGCGCTTCACCCACCGCCGAGCCGGCGCCGCCGGCCAGGCAGCCGTCCTCGACCGTCACCAGCGCATCGTGCGTGCG
>CBIHPZ010000363.1:0-4763 GCA_966211865.1 uncultured Aquabacterium sp. | reverse complement strand
TCCTCGGCCGTGGGCTTGGCGGTGCCGATGTCCATGCCGCGGAAGACCAGCGCCGAGTCGACGCTGATGATTTCCAACGGCAGGTGCGCGGCCAGCGCCAGCGCCAGGCCGGTCTTGCCGGACGCGGTGGGGCCGGCCAGGCCCAGGGCATTCACGTCGGTGCTCCGGCTGCGACGGGCGAGCGCGCGTCGCCGTGGCGGCGCACCAGCGTCAGCGCCACCAGCAGCGTGGCGGCGGCGCCGGCGGCCATGCCCAGCGCCAGCGGTCGCACGCTGCGGCCATCCAGCGCCTGGCCCAGCCACAGGCCGATGCCGAAGGCGCCCAGCGCCAGCACGCAGCCGGCCACCGCGGAGGCCAGGCCGGCCGCGTGCGGGAAGGGCCCGACCGCGCCGGCCTGGCCGCAGGGCTGGTGCACGCCGTGGCCCATCGCGTAGGCCCAGCAGGGCGCCATCACCAGCGGGACCGAGCGCGGTTCGGCCCAGGCCATCCACAGCATGCCCAGCAGCGCCACGGCGGTGAAGCGCGCGCCGCGCTGCACCGTGCCAACCAGCGAATGACGCGGCAGCCAGCGCCGGCAGAAGAAGGTGCCGGCGATGTAGGCCAGCGACATCGTGCTCATCACCAGCCCGGCGGCCAGAGGGCTCAGGCCCAGCACGCGGATCAGCGTGACGCCCGAGCCGGCGAGGAAGACGAAGAGGCCGGCGTAGGTGCCGCACACCAGCAGCGCCCAGGCGCGAAAGCCGGGATGCGCCAGCGTGCGGCGCACCTGGGCCAGCAGGGGTGCCGGCCGCGTGGCCTGCGGGTTGCGCCGGCGGATGGTTTCCGGCAGCCGCAGGGCGATGAGCAGCCAGCTGCCGGCGCCGACGACGGCCATGCCCGCCAGCGCCGCGCGCCAGCCGAAGGCCGACACCAGCACCCCCGCGCTGAGCGGGCTGAGGATGGCGACCACGCCCAGCCAGGACAGCGCGCGCGCCATCACCAGCGCGCCGTCGTGCGGCTCATACAGGTCGCGCACCATCGCCCGCGCGCACACCACCGGCACCGCCAGCGCCACGCCCTGCAGCACGCGCCAGCCCACCACCTGCGCGATGTCCGCGCCGAAGGCGGCGCCGATGCCGGCCAGCGTGTACAGCGCCAGCCCGGCCAGCAGCACCGGCCGGCGGCCGAAGCGGTCGGCCACCGGGCCCCACAGCAGCTGCGCGAGGCCGAAGGCCAGGATCAGCGCCGACATGGTCAGCTGCACCGCCGGCATGGGCGCCGCCAGCCCGCTGGCCAGCGCCGGCAGCGCGGGCAGCATCAGGTCGGTGGTGACGGGCTGCAGGCCCAGCAGCAGCGCCAGCACCAGCGCGGCCTGCGTGTGCGACAGCGGCGGCCGCCTGGTTGAAGCCACCGGATCAGCCGAATCGTTCATCCGGCCTCAGGTAGCGCCACTGGCCCACCGGCAGCTTGCCCAGCACCACGCTGCCGATGCGCACGCGCTTCAGGCCCACCACGCGCAGGCCCACCAGCTCGCACATGCGGCGGATCTGGCGCTTGCGGCCCTCGCGCAGCACGAAGCGCAGCTGGTCTTCGTTGGCCCAGCTGACGCGCGCCGGCTTCAGCTGCCGGCCGTCCAGCGTGAGGCCGTGCTGCAGCAGGCCGATCTTCTCGGGCGACCAGGCGGGCGTGGGGGTCACGCGCACCAGGTATTCCTTCTCGACGCGGCTGTCGTCGCCGATCAGCATCTTGGCGATGCGGCCGTCCTGCGTCAGCACCAGGAGGCCGGTGGAGTCGATGTCGAGCCGGCCGGCCGGCACCAGGCTGCGCAGGTGGCCGGGGTGGAAGCGGATGGGCGCCTTGTCCTCGCGCCAGCGGTTGGCCGCGGTGACGAGCACGCGCGCCGGCTCGTAGCCGTCCTCGGCCTGGCCGGAGACGTAGCCGATGGGCTTGTGCAGCAGCACGGTGACGCGCTGCGCCTGCTGCTGGCGCGCGGCGGCGTCGATCTCGACCTGCACGTCGGGCTGCACGCGCTGGCCCAGCACCGCGGCCACGCCGTTGACGCGCACCCAGCCGGCCTCGATCCACTCGTCGGCCTCGCGGCGCGAAGCCAGGCCGCGTTCGGCCAACAGCTTGGACAGGCGCATGCCTTCCGTATTCGGGTCGTGCGGATCCTCGCGCTGGTCGCCTGCGTTGCGTTCGTCGCGGTTTTTGCTATCAGCCATGGTCAGCGGCCGCGCAGGAAGAGCGCGTCCAGTTCCTTCATCGTCACCTGGCGCCAGGTCGGGCGGCCGTGGTTGCATTGGTCGGCGCGCTCGGTGCGCTCCATGTCGCGCAGCAGCGCGTTCATCTCAGGCAAAGTGAGCGTCCGGTTGGCGCGCACCGCGCCGTGGCAGGCCATGGTGGCCAGCAGCTCGTCGCGGGCGCGTTGCACCACGCTGGACGCTTCCACCTCGGCCAGGTCGGCCAGCACCGCGCGGGCCAGCGCCACCGGGTCGGCATCGGGCAGCGCGGCGGGGCGTGAACGCACGGCCAGCACGCCGGGGCCCAGCGGCGCCACGTCCAGGCCCAGGGCTTCCAGCGCCTCGGCCTGGGCCTCGGCGGTGGCCAGCTCGGCCGGCGTGGCGGCGAACGTGGCGGGGATCAACAGCGGCTGCGAGGCCATGCCGGTGTCCGTGGCCTGTGCATTCTTCAGGCGTTCGTAGACGATGCGCTCGTGCGCGGCATGCATGTCGACGATGACCAGGCCCTGCGTGTTCTCGGCCAGGATGTAGACGCCGGCCAGCTGCGCGATGGCGCGGCCGAGGGGCCAGGCCTGCGGCTCGGGCGCTTCGGTGCGCGCCGCTTCACGGGCCGCGGCCTGGGCGAGCGCGGTGGGCGCGGTGGCGGGGGCTGTGGTGACGGAGATGGCCGTGCGCGACGGCTCGACCCGCCAGGGCGCCGGCGCCTCTGCCGCGTGCAGCACGGCCAGGTCCTGCAGGCTCAGCACCTGCTGGTGTCCGGCCACCAGCGGGCGCCAGGGCGCCGCGGGCGCGAACGCCGGTGCCGCCGTGGCCGCGGGGTGCGCCGCCAGCGGCAGGGGGGGCGCGGCCAGTGATGCCAGCGCCTCGGCCGCCACCGCCGTCGTGGTCGTCGCCGGCGCGCGCGAAGCGGCCAGCGCCGCCTCCATCGCCCGCCGCACCGCCTGGTGCACCTCGCGGCCGTCGCGGAAGCGCACCTCGATCTTGGTCGGGTGCACGTTCACGTCGACGCGCGTGGGGTCGATGTCCAGGAACAGCACGTAGCTGGGCTGGCGGCTGCCGTGCAGCACGTCTTCGTACGCGCTTCGCGCGCCGTGGGCGATCAGCCGGTCGCGCACGAAGCGGCCGTTGACGTAGACGTACTGGTGGTCGCTGCGGGCGCGGGCGGCGTCGGGCAGGCCGGCGCGGCCCACCAGCGTCAAGGGGCCGGCCTGCAGCAGCAGCGGGCGGCTCTGGGTGATGAAGTCGCTGCCCAGCACGTCGGCGATGCGCTGCTCGTCCTCGTCGGTGGCGCGCCACTGTTCGATCAGCTTGCCCTCGTGCCACACCGCGAAGCCGACCTCGGGCCGCGCCAGCGCGTGGCGGCGCACCGCGTCCACGCAGTGCGCCAGCTCGGTGGCGTCGGTCTTCAGGAACTTGCGGCGCGCGGGGGTGGAGAAGAACAGCTCGCGCACCTCCACGCTGGTGCCGCGGGCGCGGGCGGCGGGCTGCAGTTCGCCGCTGCGCGCATCCAGGCGGTGGCCATGCGCATCGTCCGCGGTGCGGCTGGCGATGGACAGGTCGGCCACCGACGCGATGGCGGCCAGCGCCTCGCCGCGGAACCCCATCGTCGCCACCGATTCCAGCTCGGCCAGGCTCGCGATCTTGCTGGTGGCGTGGCGCTTCAGCGCCAGCGGCAGCTGCGCCGGCGGAATACCGCAGCCGTCGTCTTCCACCACGATGCTGCGCACGCCGCCGCCGAGCAGCCGCACCGTGACCTGGCGCGCACCGGCGTCCAGCGCGTTGTCCACCAACTCGCGCACGACGGAGGCGGGCCGCTCGACCACTTCGCCGGCGGCGATCTGGCTCACCAGTTCATCGGGCAGTTCTTGGATCGGCCGGGCCGGCGCAGGGCTGTGCATCGGGCGGATTATCGGCGTCGCCATAATGCCGGCCGATGGAATTGCTCATGATGCTGGTCGACTTCGTGCTGCATGTCGACGTCCACCTGCGCGAATTCGTCGAGAACTACGGGGCGTGGGTCTATGCGCTGCTGTTCCTCATCCTCTTCGTCGAGACCGGCGTGGTGGTGATGCCCTTCCTGCCCGGTGACTCGCTGCTGTTCGTGGTGGGCGCGCTGGCCGGGCTGGGGCTCATCAGCTACCCGCTGGCGTTGCTGCTGATGAGCGTGGCCGCCATCGCGGGCGACCAGTGCAACTACTCCATCGGCCGCTACATCGGCCCCAAGGTGTTCCAGTGGGAGCATTCGCGCTGGTTCAACAAGCGCGCCTTCGACGAAGCGCACGCGTTCTATGAACGTTATGGCGGCATCACGATCGTGCTGGCCCGGTTCATGCCGTTCCTGCGCACCTTCGCCCCCTTCGTGGCCGGCGTGGCCGCGATGACGCGCCGCAAGTTCACCATGTACAACGTGGCCGGCGGCCTGCTCTGGGTCGTGGGCCTCACGACGCTGGGCTACCTGTTCGGCAACATTCCCTGGGTGCAGGACAACCTGTCCAAGATCATCTGGGCCATGATCATCGTGCCCGGCCTGCTCGTCGGCCTGGG
>CBIHPZ010000362.1:0-4763 GCA_966211865.1 uncultured Aquabacterium sp. | reverse complement strand
CATGACGCGCAAAAGACGCGTGAGGGGCTGGAGATTGGTGCGCATGGATTGCTCCTTCAGGAATGCCACGTGGAATGCGGCATGCAACATGCTCCGCATCGGCGGCTTCGGGGCAATGGCGGTGCCCGCGGCAGGGGCCGCGGGCGGGTGGGGCGCGTGCACGCCGGCCGTGCAGTTCAGTCGCGCATGTCGGCGGGCACCTTGCCGCCGTTGGCCGCCAGCTTGTTCATCACCTGCTTGTGCAGCCAGATGTTCATGGTGGCGGAGTCGTTCATGTCGCCCGTGTAGCCCAGTTCCTTGGCCAGTTCCTTGCGCGAGGCCAGGTCGCTGTCCAGCTGCAGCAGCTTCATCAGGTCGACGATCGACGTGCGCCAGTTGGCCGGCCCCGGGTTCTTCGCGGCCAGGTCCTTCAGCACGGCTTCCACGTCCACGGGGGCGGCGGCGGGCGCTGCGGTGGTTGCGCCTGGCGAAGTGGGCGCGGCGGTGCTGGTGGCGGGCGCCGTCCCCGGCTTGGCGGTTGCGCTGCCCGCCGACGCACCGGCGGTTGCGCCGCCGGCTGGTGCGCCTCCTGCTGGGGCGCCACCTGCTGGGGCCCCGCCCGCGCTGCCACCCGCCTGCACCGCAGGGTGGTTGCCGGGGAAGATCTTTGAAAGGATGCGGCCGAAGATGCTCATCAAGGTCTCCTTGGTGTGGACACGGCGCGATGGCAATTGGCGTGCCGCCGCGCCGCGGGCGTGCCGTTTGCCGATGCACGGTCCCCAATCGAAGGAGCTTGCGATGAACGCAAAAACCGGGCTGACAGGCATGGCCGTGGCGCTGGCTGCCGTGGTGGCCGGCTGCACGACAAGTGCCACCGTGACTCCCGCATCCAGCCCCAGCGCGGCCGCGGGGTTGACGCCCTTGTCCGCCGAGCAGCGGCGCGACCTGGCCGAGGGCCACCAGGACACCTTGCGCCGCCTGTACGAGATTGCGCCGGGCAGCCGCCAGCTGGTGGCCAATGCCGCCGGCGTGCTGGTGTTCCCGCGCGCGCTGTCGGCGGGCCTCGTGGTCGGCGGCGAGATCGGCAATGGCGAATTGCGCGTGAAGGGCCAGCACGAGGGCTACTACCGCACCACCAGCGCATCCATTGGCCTGCAGGCCGGTGCGCAATCGAAGGCGCTGGTGTTCCTGTTCACCACGCCCGAAGCGCTGCGCCGCTTCCAGGACAGCAAGGGCTGGTCGGTGGGTGCCGATGCCTCGGTGGCCGTGCTGAAGGTCGGCGCCAATGGCGAGATCGACATCAATTCCGCCCGCGCCCCGGTGGTGGCCTTTGCGCTGACCAACATGGGCCTGATGGCGAACCTGACGGTCGAGGGCACGAAGATCACGCGCATCGGTTGACCGGCGCCTGACAAGCCCCGGCGGCGGGGCAGGGCTGTTGCCGGGGCGGCAGCCCGGCCACCGCAGAATGGCTGCATGACGTCCCGCCGCCGCGCCAACCCCTGGGCCAAGACCTTCGAACGCAGCCTGCGGCGCATCACCCGCCAGACCACGCGCGCGGGCGTGCAGGTGATGAAGGAAGCGCTGCAGCCGGCGCTGGCGCGGCACCGGCCGCCGCCGGGCGAAGGCGCGTGGATTGCCGGCGTGGCGGTGGGCGCGGCCGGCCTGCGGCGGTTCCGGCTTTATCGACCGCCGGCGGTGAAGCTGGGCGAACGCCTGCCGCTGATGGTGATGCTGCACGGCTGCGGCCAGGACGCGAATGCGTTTGCGGCCAGCACGCGCATGAACCGCATCGCGCAGCGCGAGCGCTTCCTGGTGCTCTACCCCGAGCAGGACCGGCTGGCCAATGGCCAGCGCTGCTGGAACTGGTTCGAGACCGCCTCGGGCCGCGCCTTTGGCGAGGCAGCACTCATCATGAAGGCGGTGGACCAGGCCTGCCTGTTCCACCAGGCCGACCGCACGCGCGTGGCGGTGGCGGGCTTGTCCGCCGGCGCCAGCATGGCGGCGCTGCTGGGCACCTGCTATCCGGGCCGCTTTCGCGCGGTGGCCATGCACTCGGGCATTCCGCCCGGCATGGCGCAGGGCAAGATCAGCGCCCTGGGGGCCATGCAGGGCCACCGCGCGGTCCTGGCGCCGCCGGTGGCGGCACCGGGCGGTGCGCTCGCGGCGTCGGCGGCCTTGCCGCCGCTGCTGGTGATCCATGGCGATGACGATCTCGTGGTCTCGCCCCGCAATGGCGATGCCGCCGCCCGCGCCTGGGCCGAGGCCGCCGGTGCCCGTGCCGCGCTTCCGCGCCGCGTGCAGCGGGGCCAGCGCCATGCGGCCACGGTGACCGACTTCAAATGCCGCAAGAGCGTGGTCGCCACGCTGGTGCAGGTGAGCCGGCTGGCGCACGCGTGGAGCGGCGGCGCCGCCGACCATGCCTTCAGCGACCGGCTGGGCCCCGATGCCTCGCGCATGGTGTGGCGTTTCGCGGCGCGCCAGTTCGGGATGCCGCATGGCGCCTGACACCCGCGCCGCCGCCGGCGGCTTCCTCGGCATCCTGATGCTGGACACCCGCTTCCCTCGGCCGTTAGGTGACGTGGGCCACCCCGGCACCTTCGAGCGCGCCGGCATCCCGGTGCGCTTCGTCACCGTGCGCGGCGCGTCGCCCGAACGCATCGTGAAGGAAGCCGACCCGGCGCTGCTGCAGCCCTTCATCGACGCGGCCATCGGCCTGGCGCGGGACGGCGCGGCCATGCTGTCGACCAGCTGCGGTTTCCTGGCGGCCCACCAGGCGGCCCTGGCCAGCGCCGTGGCGGTGCCGGTGGTGTCTTCCAGCCTGCTGCAGGTGGCGCGATTGCCGAGGCCCGGCATCGTCACCATCGACGCCGCCGCGCTGCGCCCGGCGGTGCTGCGGGGCGCGGGCGTGCCGGCCGGCACGCCGGTGCAGGGCGTGGCGCCGGGCTGCGAGTTCCAGCGCCGCATCCTCGCCAACGACACCACGCTGGACCTCCGGCAGGCCGAGCGGGACGTGGTGGCCGCCGCCGTGCGCCTGGTGCAGGCGCATCCCGCCGTCACCGACATCGTGCTGGAGTGCACCAACATGCCGCCGTACCGCCAGGCCGTGGCGCGCGCCACCGGCCGGGCGGTGCACGACATCGAGACCTTGCTGGCCGGCGAATGGGCCGCGTTGGTGGGCCGCGTCAATCAGGCGCTATCGCGGCACTGAGCTGGGCGGATTCAGCCCCCGGCCGCCTCGCGTCCGCGATGCCCAGCCGGTTGAAGGCCGACAGCGTGGCCAGTACCGACGCCGTGGCGATGCTCTGGTGCAGGCCCACGCCGAAGCGCGTGCCGGTGGCGCAGGGATGCGCCGCTTCCACGATGGCCAGCGACAGCGCGCCGGCGCCCGAGCCCAGGCTGCGCTGTTCGTAGGCATCGATGCGCATCGTGGGGTCCAGGGCCGCCACGGCCGCGGCAATCGGGCCGTTGCCGCGGCCGCTGCGCTCGATGCGCTGGCCCGTCGTGCCGGCCACTTCCAGCTGCAGCCGCACCACGTCGCCCTGGGTGCTTTCATCCAAAGTGTGCGACAGGTAGCGCCACGCTCCGTCATGCACCGGCGCCAGGTAGGCCTGCTGGAACAGGCGCCAGATGTCTGCGCTGCCGATCTCGGTCTCGCTGGCCTCGGCCTGCTTCTGCACGATGGCGCTGAACTCCACCTGCATGCGGCGCGGCATCACCACGCCATGGTCGCGCTGCAGCAGGTAGGCGATGCCACCCTTGCCCGACTGGCTGTTGACCCGGACGATGCTGTCGTAGGTGCGGCCGATGTCCTTCGGGTCGATCGGCAGGTAAGGCACGCGCCAGGGCGCCTCGGGCCGCTGCGCCGAGAAGCCTTTGGCGATGGCGTCCTGGTGCGTGCCCGAGAAGGCGGTGAACACCAGGTCGCCCACGTAAGGGTGGCGCGGGTGGATGGGCAGGCCGGTGCATTCCTCGACGATGCGGGCGACGGCCGCGATGTCGGAGAAGTCGAGCCGGGGCGATATGCCCTGTGCGTACAGGTTGAGCGCGAGCGTCACGAGGTCCAGGTTGCCGCTGCGCTCGCCATTGCCGAACAGGCAGCCTTCCACGCGCTGCGCGCCGGCCAGCAGCGCCTGCTCGGCGCAGGCCACGCCGGTGCCGCGGTCGTTGTGCGGGTGCACCGACAGCACCAGGTGCTCGCGCCGGTCCAGCCGCCGGTGCATCCATTCGACCTGGTCGGCAAACACGTTGGGCGTGCTCACCTCCACCGTGGTGGGCAGGTTGATGATCATCGGCCGCGCGGGGCCCGCGTCCCAGGCCGCGATGGCGGCATGGCACACGGCCAGCGAGACCTCCAGCTCGGCCATGCAGAAGGTCTCGGGTGAATACTGCAGTACCCACTCCGTCTCGGGCGCTTCATCGGTCAACTGGCGCAGCAGGCGCACATGCCGGTCCACCAGCGCAATCACCTCGGGCACGCTGAGGCCGAACACGATGTCGCGCCACGCCGGCGCCACGGCGTTGTACAGGTGCACGATGGCGCGGCGCGCGCCCCGCACGCTGCGCACGGTCGCGGGCAGCAGGTCCTCCCGCAGCGGCGTGATCACCATCGGCGTCACGTCGTCGGGAACATGGCCGCCGTCCACCAGCAGGCGCACGCTGTCGAAATCGGTCTTCGACGCGCTCGGGAAACCCACCTCGATCTCCTTGAAGCCCAGCCGCACCAGCTCGCGGAACAGCATCCGCTTGCGCTCGCCGCTCATCGGCTCGAACAGCGCCTGGTT
>CBIHPZ010000361.1:0-4769 GCA_966211865.1 uncultured Aquabacterium sp. | reverse complement strand
ACCGAGGGGCGCCAAAGGCCCGGCGCAGCGCCACGGATAATCCGCGGGTGAGCTCCACCCGCCCTGACACGGCCCCGATCGGGGCCGTGGCGCTTTCTCTCGCCGACCGGCTCGACGCCGCACTGCCGCAGACGCAATGCACGCGCTGCGGCTACCCCGATTGCCGCCGCTACGCCGAGGCCATCGCGACCGGCGAAGCGCCGATCAACCGCTGCCCGCCCGGCGGCGCCGAAGGCGTGGCGCGCCTGGCCGCCCTCACCGGCCAGAAGGCGCAGCCGCTCGACCCCGCCTGCGGCAGCGAAGGCCCGCTGAAGCTGGCGCTGATCGACGAAGCCTGGTGCATCGGCTGCACCCTGTGCATCAAGGCCTGCCCGGTCGATTGCATCGCCGGCGCGCCCAAGCTGATGCACACCGTGATCCCCGAGCTGTGCACCGGCTGCGAGCTGTGCGTCCCTGTGTGCCCGGTGGACTGCATCACGATGGAGCCTGTGCCCGGCACGCCCGAGCCCGCCCCCACCGGCTGGGCCGCGTGGTCGGATGAGCAGGCGGCCACGGCGCGCGAGCGCTACGCCTTCCACCAGTGGCGCGTCGAACGCGACAAGCGGGAGAACGACGAGCGCCTGGCGGCCAAGGCCGCCGCCAAGCTGGCCGACCTGGCGGCACACAGCCGCCTGACCGACCCCGACGCGCTGGCCGCCAAGCGCGCGGTGATCGAAGCCGCCATCGCCCGTGCCAAGGCGCGCCGCGGCCCCGAGGGCAAGGCATGACGGCCGCGGCCGGCGCCCTGCCCGCCCCGCCCGCGGGGGCCTTGAGCCGCGCGCAATCCGGTGCCCTGCTGTTGCTGGCCGCGTTGATCTGGGGCTCGGCCTTCGTCGGCCAGGCGCTGGGCATGGCCGGCGTCGGGCCCTTCACCTTCACCGCCATCCGCTTCCTGCTCGGCGCGCTGGTCGTGCTGCCGCTCGCCTGGCGTGAAAGCCGCCAGCTGCGGGCAGAAGGCCACCGCCGCGGCCGCGCCGACGCCGCCTGGATCGCGCTGCTCGGCACGCTGCTGTGCACCGGCGTCGTGCTGCAGCAGATCGGCCTGGTCACCACCACCGTCACCAACGCCGGCTTCCTCACCGCGCTGTACGTGCCGCTGGTGCCGCTGCTGGCCTGGGCGCTGCACCGGCAGCTGCCGCACTGGAGCGTGTGGCCCGCGTCCATCGGCTGCCTGGCCGGCACCTGGCTGATGACCGGCGCCTCCGTGCAGCGGCTGTCCACGGGCGACCTGTGGGTGCTGGCCAGCACCCTGCCCTGGGCGCTGCACGTGCTGATGGTCGGCCGCATCGCCAACCGGCTGCGCGGCGCCTACACGCTGGCTTGCGGGCAGTTCGCGGTCTGCGCGCTGCTGAGCGGCGCCATCGGCTTCGCCACCGAACCGATAACGGCTGAAGGACTCGGCACCGCCGCTGGCGCCATCCTCTACACCGGCATCGTCTCGGTGGGCATCGGCTTCACGCTGCAGGTGGTGGGCCAGCGCCATGCGCACCCGGCGGACGCCGCGATCATCCTCTCGTCCGAGACCGTGTTCGCCGCCTTCTTCGGCGCGCTGTTCATGGGCGACCGCCTCGGCGCCACGGGCCTTGCCGGCGCGGCGCTGATCCTGCTGTGCATCGTCGCCATCCAGATCCAGCCGCTGCTCGCAGCGCGGTTCAACGCACGCCGCCACTGAATCGGGGCGCCGACGTCCCGACGACGACCTTCCGCCAACAGCCCACGCCGATGAAGCCCGCCGACATCGAACCCTTCTTCGCCACCCTCGCCGCCGCCAACCCGCAGCCGGCGAGCGAGCTGGAATACACCAGCGTCTTCGAGCTGCTGGCCGCGGTGCTGCTGTCGGCCCAGGCCACGGACGTCGGCGTCAACAAGGCCACGCGGCGCCTGTTCCCGGTGGCCAACACGCCGCAGAAGATCCTGGCGCTGGGTGTCGAGGGCCTGAGCGAGTACATCCGCACCATCGGCCTCTACCGCAACAAGGCCAGGCACCTGATCGAGACCTGCCGCATCCTGGTCGAGCAGCACGGCGGCCAGGTGCCGCGCAGCCGCGAGGCGCTGGAAGCCCTGCCCGGCGTCGGCCGCAAGACCGCCAACGTGGTGCTGAACGTGGCCTTCGGCCAGCCGACGATGGCGGTCGATACGCACATTTTCCGAGTTAGCAACCGCACCGGCCTGGCCCCCGGCAAGAACCCGCTGCAGGTGGAATTGCAGCTGGAACGGCGCGTGCCCGCGCCCTACCGCGTCGAAGCGCACCACTGGCTGATCCTGCACGGCCGCTATGTCTGCGTGGCCCGCACGCCCAAGTGCGGTGTCTGCGCCGTCAGCCCCTGGTGCGACGCGTACCGCCTCGGCATGGCGAAAGGCGAACCGTTACGAACGGTATGATGCCCGCCGTTGGTGCTCGCGCCGGCCGCTCCTGGCCAGCGCAGTTCAACGGGAATCAGGAAGGCCTTCGCCTCACCGCGCGCGCCCAACCTGAGCTGCCCCCGCAACGGTAAGCGGACGAGGGTTCCACCCTCCGCTCATGTCGAAACCCACTGGGTGCCTGCAAGCACCTGGGAAGGGCACATGGGTCGACTCCGCCAGCCCGGATACCGGCCAACGAGGTGGCGCGCTGCCCCAGGCGGCGCGCTGTTCGGTGCCCACCCGCGGGGTCGCAGGCGGGCACGATCATCGTCCGCTGTCCCCATGACTCCCGTCCGTTTTCCGAAGCGCCGCGCCCACGCGCCGTCGCGCCCCGTGCTGCACGCCCTCGCCGTTGCGTGCACCACGCTCCTGCCCGCCCTGGCCCAGGCCCAGGCGGGTGAGCCCATCGTGGTCATCGGCGCGCGCGAGCCCCTGCCCGCGGCCCGCGTCGCGGCCGACGTGGTGGTGATCAACGCCCAGCGCATCGCTTCGTCCACCGCCGATTCGGTCGAAGACCTGCTGCGCCGCGAGGCCGGCGTGCAGCTGTCGCGCAATGGCGGTCCCGGCGCCAACGCCAGCGTCTTCATCCGCGGCGCGGGCTCCGGCAACGTGCTGCTGCTGATCGACGGCGTGCGCGTGGGCTCGGCTTCCTTGGGGCAGGCCGAGTTCGAATCGCTGAGCCTGGCCTCGATCGAACGCATCGAGGTGCTGCGCGGTCCGGCCTCCAGCCTCTACGGTTCCGACGGCTCGGGCGGCGTGGTGCAGGTCTTCACCCGCCGCGGCGAAGACGGCCCGCGCGCCAGCGCCCGCCTCGCCGCGGGCGGCCACGGCGCGCGCGAAGGTTCGCTGCATGCCGACGCGAAGTTCGGTGCGCTGGACCTGGCCGCCGGCGTCTCGCACGAACGGCTCGAAGGCATCTCCTCGCTGCGCCCCAACGACCGTTTCGGCCTCTACAACCCCGACAACGATGGTTTCCGCCGCACGTCCACGCAGGCACGCGTCGGCTGGCAACCCGCCAAGGGCCACCGCATCGGCCTCACGGCGCTGGAGAGCCGGCTGAACGCGCAGTACGACGGCGCCGAGTACGGTCCACCCACCTTCGCAGCGGACCCCTCGGCCGACTTCCGCAACCGCCTCGACAACCGCAGCGCCGCGCTCGACTGGCAGGCGGACTGGTCGGCCAACTGGTCCACGCTGCTGCGCGCCTCGACCCAGGAAAGCGACTCGCACACCGGCGGCCGGCAGGTCGACCACTTCCGCACGCAGCGCAAGCAACTGGATGCGCAGGCCACCTGGCGCCCGCAAGCCGGCCAGCAGCTGACGCTGGCCTACGAAGGCCTGCGCGAGGAAGTGAAGGCGCCGAGCTACAGCGGCCAGCGCGACAACGACGCGCTGGTGCTGGCCTACGCCGGCAGCTTCAATGGGTTGAGCATGCAGGCCGATTTCCGCCACGACGACAACGAAGTCTTCGGCACGGTGAACACCGGCCGGGTCGGTGCCGCCTACGCGCTGGGCGGCGGCTGGCGCGTTCGCGCGCTGGCCGGACAGTCCTACCGCGCGCCCAGCTTCAACGACCTGTACTTCCCGAACTACGGCGTGTCCACGATCCGCCCGGAACGCTCGAAGAGCATCGAGTTCGGCCTCGACGGCCGGTTTGCGAACGGCGACTTCTCCGCCACGGCCTACCGCAACCGCGCCCGTGACCTGATCGCCTACGAGCCCGACCGCCGCTTCTGCCCCGTGGACCCGGGCTTCGACTATGGCTGCGCCGCCAACATCGGCCGCGCCCGCCTGCAGGGCGTCAGCTTGAACGGTGGACTGCAAGCAGGCGCCTGGCGCGGCCGCGCGGTGGTGGACTTCACGGACGCCAAGGACGCGGACACCCACCAGCGCCTGCAGCGCCGCGCCGCGCACCAGGCCTCGCTGTCGCTGGACTACGACGGTGGCGCATGGGTCGTTGGCGCTTCGGCGCTGAACGTCGGCGCGCGGCCGGACGGCGGCAAGATGCTGGACGCCTACACCACCATCGACCTGCGCGCGCGCTGGCGCTTCGCGCCCCAATGGCAGCTGGAAGCCAAGCTGCTGAACGCCACGGACCGCGACATCGAACCCGCGCGTGACTACCAGGCCCTCGGCCGCCAGGCCTGGATCGGCGTGCGCTGGGACTTCCCCGGCCGCTGACGGGCGAAAGACGCGGCCATGCCTGAACTGATCCTCGGCGGCCAGAAAAGCGGCAAGTCGCGCGCCGCTGAATCGCGCGCCGCGGCCTGGCTGGCCACGCCGGGCCGCGAGGCGCTGCTGATCGCGACGGCGGTCGCCGGCGACCG
>CBIHPZ010000360.1:0-4777 GCA_966211865.1 uncultured Aquabacterium sp. | reverse complement strand
ACCCCGAAGGACCAGGCCAGCACCAGGGCATTCGCCAGCAGCAGGAGGACCACCAGGGCCCTCAGCATCCGGCCCCCTCGGTGGGGCCCGCCAAGCCGGAAGCACCGGAAGCATCCGGGGTGGCCGCTTGGCCTGCTGCGGGCGGCGTACCGGTGCCCAGCCGCACGGTGACCTCGCCGCTGCTGATGCGGTGGCGCGTGGTGCTGCCGCGCACCAGCAGCGCGCCATCCGCATCCACGCCCTCGGCCACGCCCACCGGCACCGCTTCCAGCGTGGTCGTCACCGCGCGGCCGGCCAGCGCGTCGCGCGCGGCGTAGTTGGGCTGCAGCGGCGCGAAGCCGTGGCGCTGGAAGGCGTTCAGCGTGCGCACCAGCGGCTCGGCGATGCGCGCCAGCGCCTGCGGCGCGTCGATGTGCGGCAGCAGCTCGGTGAGGCAGGCGTAGCCCAGGCTCAGGTCCTTCAGCGACTGCGGCAGCACGTTCAGCCCGATGCCGATCACCGCCATGCGGCGCGAGCCGACGGCCACCGTCTCGATCAGGATGCCGCCCAGCTTGCGGCCGAAGCCGGTGCCGGCGGCGCCCGAGGCCCGTTCCGCGCTGCTCGACATGGCCCCCGGAGCCTCCCCGGCGCAGAGGGCGGAGTCCATCAGCAGCAGGTCGTTCGGCCACTTCAAGCCGATGGCGCGCGGCTGGCCGGCCGGCACCGGGTCCAGTGCCTCGGCCACGGCCACGCCCACCGCCAGCGACAGGCCCGACCAGTCCGCCGGCGAGAACGGCAGCGACAGCGAGAACGTGAGCGACGCGCCCGGCGCCGAGAACCACGGCTTGCCCTGGCGGCCGCGGCCACGGGTCTGGGCCTCGGCCACCAGCAGGCAGGGCTGGGCGTCGCCGGCGCGGCGGCCGTGGGTGCGCGAGGTGGTCTGCTCGTCATGCGCGCCCGCGCGCCGCGCCCGTTCCAGCAGCTGCGTGTTGGTGGAATCGGTGCGCGCCACCACCTCGACCGACAGGCCGGGCAGCAGCGGCTCCAGCTGCTGCCACAGCGCTTCCGCGCCCCATTGCAAATGGTGGCTCTGCAGGTGCGGGGTCTCGGACATGGCCGGCTCGGGTGCGCGGGGTGCCGCGGCGTCAGGCGCTCAGCTTCTGCCGCTTCGGCGCCAGCATCGTGCCACGGCAGCTCTTGTCGCCGCAACGGCAGGCGTACTGGCGCTTCAGTGCGGGCGTGTAGCGTTCCTCGATCACCAGGCCGTAGTCGTAGAACAGCTCTTCGCCCGGCTTGATGTTGCGCAGCGCCTTGATGAAGACGCGCTCGCCATCGTCGTCCGCCTCGCAGTTCGGTGCGCAGGCGTGGTTGATCCAGCGCGAGGCGTTGCCGCCGAATTTCGCGTCAATGACGCGGCCTTCGTCGATGTGGAAATAGAAGGTGTGGTGGGGGTCCGAAGGGTCGTGCGGGTGGCGGCGCAGCGCTTCTTCCCAGCTGATGATCTCGCCCACGTACTCGATGATGGTCTCGCCCTTCTTGATGGGCCGGACCGCATAGACGCCCTTGCCATGCACGCCGCTCTTGCGCACCTGGATGCGGCGGCCCTTGGCTTCGTCGGCGTCGCCGGCGGTTGCGGCTGCTTTCGGATTGGCCCCGGGGCGCTTGCGGGCGGCGGCTTGCGTGGTCGGCTTCATTCGGTAAAGTGAATTCATGGGCGCGCGCGTGTACACCCGTGTGCAGGCGCGCGTGAAGAGCGGATTGTAGGCAGCCCGCTTGCCCGCAATCCCCCGAGAAGATTCCATTGACCCATGAGCAAGACACTCATCATTGCCGAGAAGCCCAGCGTGGCGCAGGACATCGTGCGGGCACTGACGCCGGTCACCGGCAAGTTCGAAAAGCATGCCGAGCACTTCGAGAACGACACCCACCTGGTGACCAGCGCGGTCGGCCACCTGGTGGAGATCAAGGCGCCGGAGGAGTACGACGTCAAGCGCGGCAAGTGGAGCTTCGCGCACCTGCCGGTGGTGCCGCCGCATTTCGACCTGGCGCCGATCGACAAGGCCAAGACGCGGCTCAACGCCGTGGTGAAGCTGGTCAAGCGCAAGGACGTCACCGAACTCATCAACGCCTGTGACGCGGGGCGCGAAGGCGAGCTCATCTTCCGCCTCATCGTGCAGTACGCCGACGGTGGCAAGGCGCCGCTGAACAAGCCCGTGAAACGCCTGTGGCTGCAGAGCATGACGCCGCAGGCCATCCGCGACGGCTTCGAGAAGCTGCGCACCGACCAGCAGATGCAGGGCCTGGCCGATGCGGCGCGCAGCCGCTCGGAGGCCGACTGGCTGGTGGGCATCAACGGCACGCGCGCGATGACGGCCTTCAACTCGCGCGACGGCGGCTTCTTCCTCACCACCGTGGGCCGCGTGCAGACGCCCACGCTGTCCATCGTCGTCGAGCGCGAGGAGAAGATCCGCAAGCACGTGCCGCGCGACTACTGGGAAATCAAGGCCGGCTTCGAGGCGGCCGCGGGCAGCTACGAAGGCAAGTGGATCGATCCCAAGTTCAAGAAGGGCGACGACCCCGACGCGCGCGCCGACCGCCTGTGGGACGAGAAGACCGCCAACGCGATCGCCGATGCGGTGCTGGGCCAGACCGGCACCGTCACCGAAGAGTCCAAGCCCAGCAACCAGAGCAGCCCGCTGCTGTACGACCTGACCACCCTGCAGCGCGAGGCCAACGGCCGCTTCGGCTTCTCGGCCAAGACCACGCTGGGCCTGGCGCAGGCGCTGTATGAAAAGCACAAGGTGCTGACCTACCCGCGGACGGACTCGCGCGCGCTGCCCGAGGACTACGTGGGCGTGGTGAAGCAGACCTTCGAGATGATCGCGTCCGAAGACCTGCCCGGCCCGCTGCGCGAGCTGGCGCAGCATGCGAAGAAGGGCCTGAAGGAAGGCTACGTGAAGCCGACCAAGCGCGTCTTCGACAACGCCAAGGTGTCGGACCACTTCGCCATCATTCCCACGCTGCAGCCGCCCAAGAGCCTGACCGAGGCCGAGGCCAAGCTGTACGACATGGTGGTCAAGCGCTTCCTCGCGGTGTTCTACCCACCGGCCGAGCACCTGGTGACCACGCGCATCACCAAGGTCGGCGAGCACCACTTCCAGACCAACGGCAAGGTGCTGGTGAACCCGGGCTGGCTGGCCGTCTACGGCAAGGAAGCGCAGGACGAGGACGCCAACCTGGTGCCGGTGCAGCCCAACGAGCAGGTGCAGAACGAGCACGTCAGCGTCAATGCGCTGAAGACCAAGCCGCCCGCGCGCTACACCGAGGCCACCCTGCTCAGCGCGATGGAAGGCGCGGGCAAGCTGATCGACGACGACGAACTGCGCGCCGCGATGAGCGAGAAGGGCCTGGGCACGCCGGCCACGCGCGCGGCCATCATCGAAGGCCTGATCCTCGAGAAGTACATGCTGCGCGAGGGTCGCGAGCTGATCCCCACCGCCAAGGCGTTCCAGCTGATGACCTTGCTGCGCGGCCTGGCCATCGAGGACCTGACCAAGCCCGAGCTGACCGGCAACTGGGAATACCAGCTGTCCGAGATGGAGCACGGCCGCCTCTCGCGCGAGGCCTTCATGAAGGAGATCGCGAAGATGGCCGAGCGCATCGTGCGCAAGGCCAAGGAGTACGACCGCGACACCATCCCCGGCGACTACGCGACGCTGAAGCAGCCCTGCCCGCAGTGCGGCGGCGTGGTGAAGGAGAACTACCGCCGCTTCACCTGCACCGGCACCGATGGCGCGAGCGAAGGCTGCGGCTTCTCGATGACCAAGATCCCCGCCGGCCGCAGCTTCGAGCTGCACGAGGTCGAGGCCTTCCTGCGCGACAAGAAGATCGGCCCGCTCGAAGGCTTCCGCTCCAAGGCCGGCTGGCCCTTCACCGCCGAGCTGAAGCTGGTGCACGACGACGAGATCAACAACTGGAAGCTGGAGTTCGACTTCGGCGATGACGCGAAGCCAGGCGAGGGCGACGGCGAGCCGGTGGACTTCAGCGGCCAGGAACCGCTGGGCGCCTGCCCCAAGTGCAAGGGCAAGGTCTACGAGTACGGCAGCAACTACGTCTGCGAGCACGCGGTGGGCGCGCACGTCACCTGCGACTTCAAGACCGGCAAGATCATCCTGACCCAGCCGATCTCGCGCGAGCAGGTGCAAAAGCTGCTGGCCGAGGGCAAGACCGACCTGCTCGACGGCTTCGTCTCCAACCGCACCAAGCGCAAGTTCAAGGCCTTCATGGTCTGGGACGCGAAGGAAGGCAAGGTCGGCTTCGAGTTCGAGCCGCGCGGGCCGAAGGTGCCGGCGGCGAAGAAGACGGCGGCCGGCAAGACGGCGGCCACCAAGACCGTGGCCACGAAGACCGCGGCGAAGAAGGCCGTCGAGGCGAAGTAACGCCCGAAAGAGATGGCCATGCCGCCTTGCCTGGCCGAGCGTGGCGGGGCCTGCGTGCTCGACGTCAGCGTCTCGCCGAATGCCAAGCGCACGCAGGCCGACGGCCTGCACGACGGCGCGCTCCGCGTGCGCCTGGCGGCCCCGCCGGTGGACGGCAAGGCCAACCAGGCGCTGGTCGACTGGCTGGCCGGCGAACTGGGCTGCCCGAAGCGCGAGGTGGAACTGCTGCGCGGGCAGGCTTCGCGGCGCAAGCAGCTGAAGATCGACCGGCCGGCGGCGGAGGTGGCGGCGTGGCTCGCGCGGGTGCTGGGGTAGGGCGGCGCATCGACTCCGGCCAAGCTAGCGCATCGCCTCCCGGC
>CBIHPZ010000359.1:0-4789 GCA_966211865.1 uncultured Aquabacterium sp. | reverse complement strand
GCCACCTTGCCCCAGTAGGCGGTGCGCTCGTGCAGGTCCTTCGCGAAGGCCGCAGCGTCCCACACGCCCGGCTCGGAGGCAATGCTTTCGGCAAAGGCCTTCATGTCGGGCGAGGCCATCGCGGTCGCGATTTCCTTCTGCAGCCGGTCGATCACCGCCTGCGGCGTGCCCTTGGGCGCCCACAGTCCCGTGAAGTTGATGAGGCCGAAGTTCTTCAGCCCCGCTTCGGTGAAGGTCGGCACGTCCGGCAGCGCGGCCAGCCGCCTTGCGCCGCTCACGGCCAGGATGCGGGCCTTGCCGCCCTTCACCTGCCCCATCACGCCCGGCGTGGAGGCGATCTGGAAATCCACCGTGCCGGACAGCATGCCCAGCGTGGCCTCGCCAGCGCCCTTGAACGGGACGTGCAGGAAGTTGGCGCCCGCCGCGATGCCCAGCGCCTCGCTGACGAAGTGCGGCGCGGTGCCCGCGCCGCCGCTGCCGTAGGTGATGCGGTTGGGCTCGGCCTTCGCCGCATTGATGAGGTCGCCCAGGGTGCGGAACTTGGAATCGGCCTTCACCACCACGCCCATCGGCGCGAACACGTAGGCGCTGACGGGCACCAGGTCGTGCGCATGGTCGAAGGGCAGCTTCTTGAAGATGTGCGGCAGCAGCGCGTACGTGGTGTCGTTGGCGGCCAGCGTGTAGCCATCGGCCGGGCTTTGCACCACCTGGCTCAGGCCGATGGTGCCGGTGCCGCCGGCCTTGTTCTCGACGAAGAAGGTCTGGCCGGTCTGCTCCTGCAGCTTGGACGCCATCTTGCGCGTCACCACGTCCACCGCGCCGCCCGGCGGGTAGGGCACGACGATCTTGACCGGCTTGGCGGGCCAGGCTTGCGCGTGAACGGACAGGCTGCAGGCGACGGCCGCGGCGGCGAAGGCGAGCCTGGCGAGAAAGGTCTTCATGGATGTCTCCGGTGGGTGTCGTCGTGGCCAGGCGGCCGCGTCTTTCATGCGTCAGCGCGAAGCGGTCGCACGGCGCCGGGAAGCGGGCCAGGCGGGGCGGTCTCTCGCCCGCGCCGGGGCCGGCCGCCCGTGTCAGGCGTTCAGTACCGCCAGCGCGTTCTGCGCCGCGGCCACGCCCATCTTCACGTAGGCATCGGCCGTCACGCCGCCGATGTGCGGGCTGAGCGTGATGCGCGCTTCGCCGTGGAAGGGATGCGGCGCGGTCATCGGTTCGACCGCAAAGCTGTCCAGGCCCGCGCTGGCCACCTGGCCCGACTGGATGGCGGCCAGCAGCGCCGGCTCGTCGATCAAGCCGCCGCGCGCGGTGTTGACGATGATCACGCCGCGCTTGCAGGCGGCCAGCGTGTCGGCGTTCAGCAGCTTGGCGTTGTCGGCCGTCAGCGGGCAGTGCAGCGAAATGGCATCGGATTCGCGCCAGATGGTTTCCAGCGGCGCCGGCTGGATATAGGCCGGCAGGTTGGTGGCATAGGGGTCGAAGCCCAGCACGCGCATGCCCATGGCATCGGCCATGCGGGCAAAGCGCTGGCCGATGGCGCCCAGGCCTATCACGCCAATGGTGCGGCCTTCCAGCTCCACGCTCTTGTGCGTGGCCTTGTCCCAGTGGCCTTCGTGCATGCGCTGGTTCAGCGAGACCACCGACTTGGCGCAGGCCAGCAGCAGGGCCAGGGCCTGCTCGGCCACCGCGGCCGCGTTGGCGCCCACCGCCGCCACCACCTTCACGCCGCGCGCCTGGGCCGCGGCCTTGTCGATGGTGTCGGTGCCGCTGCCGTGCTTGGAGATCACCTTCAGGCTGGGCGCCGCGTCCATCGCCGCCGCGCCCACCTTGCTGTAGCGCACGATGATGGCCACGGGGTCGTGCTGGCGGCACAGTGCGATCACGTCGTCCTCGCTCGGCGTCTTGCCGGCGAACACCACGTCATAGTCGTTCAGCAGGGCCAGCGCCTGTGGCGCCAGGTCTGCGGCGGTGACGAGGATGGCGGGCTTCCTGCTCACAGCGATTCCCCTTCCTTGATCACGCCGGCCGCGCGCAGCGCGCCGTCCAGCCAGGCCGGACGCAGCGCCTTGCGGCTCTTGATGTCGGCGATGCGCTTGGTCTCGGCGGCCACCTTCTCGGCCGCCAGCGGCAGCATCGCGGCGGCCTTGGTGCGCTCGATCACGGTGACGCCATCGGCATCGCCCACCACCAGGTCGCCGGGGTTCACGGTGACGCCGCCGATGGAGATCGGGTGGTTGAGCCGGCCGGGCACGAACTTGGTCGGGCCGTTGGGGTTGAGGCCCGCGGCGTACATCGGGAAGCCCAGCTCGCGGATGGCTTCGCTGTCGCGCACCGCGCCGTCGATCACCACCGCCGCCACGCCCAGCGCCACGCACTGCTGCGACATGATCTCGCCCATCAGCGCGCTGCTCAGGTCGCCCTTGCCGTCGACGATGATCACGTCGCCCGGCTTGGCCACCGCCATCGCGGCGTGGATCATCAGGTTGTCGCCGGGGCGCACTTCCACCGTCAGCGCGGGGCCGGCAAAGCGCATGCTGGGCGCCAGCGGCGCAATGCGGCCGTTCAGCGCGCCGCGGCGGCCGGCCACGTCGGCCAGGATGGAAGAAGGGAACTTCGCGGCCTGTTCGACCACGCCGGCATCGACGCGCTCGAAATCCCGGACCACGTCGGGCAATGCAGCGGCTTGACTCATGTTGAATCTCCTAACTCGTGTATGAGGTGGCCGGCTGGTGCCGGCCTGGCTTGTCAGCCGGCGCGGGCCGGCAGCGGTGGCATCAGTCGATGCGCGCGCCCGATTCCTTGACGACCTTGCCCCAGCGCGGGATCTCTTCCTTGATCAGCGCGGCGAACTGCTCGGGCGTGCCGCCCGCGGCGTCCGCGCCCTCGTCGCCCAGGCGCTTGCGCAGCTCGGGCTGCTGCAGGGCCTTGTTGAACTCCGCGTTCAGCTTGGCGATGACGTCCTTGGGCGTGCCGGCCGGGGCCAGGAAGCCGAACCAGGTCACCGCATCAAAGCCCTTGTAGCCGGATTCGTTGATCGTCGGCACGTTCGGCAGGTCGTCCACCCGCTTGGCCGAGGTCACCGCCAGCGGCCGCAGCTTGCCCTGCTTGATCTGGCCCAGCAGCGTGGGCACCGAGGACATGTACAGCTCGACGGCGCCGCCGATCACGTCCGTCATGGCCTGCGCGGCGCCCTTGTACGGCACGTGCTGGGTCTTGATGTTGGCGGCCTTCTGGAACATCTCGCTCGTCAGGTGGGCCACGGTGCCGTTGCCCGGCGAGGCGAAGTTGATGGCGCCCGGCTTGGCCTTGGCCGCGTTCACCGCGTCGGCCAGCGTCTTGTAGGGCGTGCCGGTGGCGGTGACCATCACCAGCGGCGCGTCCGCCACCCGCACGATGGGCGCCAGGTCCTTCACCGAGTCGTAGGGCATCTTGGCGTACAGCGTCGGGTTGATCGCCAGGTTGCTGGTCTGCCCCAGCACGATGGTGTAGCCATCGGCCGGCGACTTGGCCGCCGCGTCCACGCCCAGGTTGCCGCCGGCGCCGGGCTTGTTCTCGATGACGAAGGTCCAGCCGGTGTTGGCGGACACGCGCTGCGTCACCTCGCGGGCAATGATGTCGGTGCCACCGCCCGGGGGGAACGGCACGAACACGCGGATGGGCTTGCTCGGGTAGGCCTGCGCGAAGGCGCCGGTGGCCAGCGTGGCGGCGGCCAGGGCCACCAGGGTGCGACGGGTGAAGTTCATGCCATGTCTCCTTGGTCCCTCAGGGGCCTGCTCGTGCGGCGGGTTTCCCGATGGGCAGGAGTATTGGGCGCGGGGGTTCTTCAGTCCAATCGATTGTTTTTTCGCAACCATAGACACCGCTTTTGCAATGGGAGCGCCGGCGGCACGCTCGAGCGGGGCCTTCGGCTTGCGGATTCGCAAGACGCCGCCGGGGCCGCCAACGCAGCATCGGGGCCCGGCCCGAGCGGCCTGAACCCGCCACCCCGCATGACCGAGCCCGCACTCCCACCGCCCACCGTGATGGCTGCCGGCAGCGCCTTCGACGCCTACGCCCCGGCCGAGATCGCCACGCGCGTGCGCGCCTTCAGCGTGGCCAAGGCGCGGCTGCCGCTGCTGCCGCTGGTGACCCTGGGCGTGCTGGCCGGCGCCTACATCGGCCTGGGCTCGCTGATGTTCACGCTGGTGGCGGCCGACGCCACGCTGGGCTTTGCCGCCAGCCGCTTCCTCGGCGGGCTGGTGTTCTCGCTGGGCCTGCTGATCGTGGTGGTGGCCGGCGCCGAGCTCTTCACCGGCAACAACCTGCTGGCCATGGCCTGGGCAGACGGCCAGGTCAGCACGGCGCAGCTGCTGCGCAACTGGACCGTGGTCTGCACCGCCAATGCCGCGGGCGCGGCAGGCCTGGCCCTGCTGGTGTGGTGGTCGGGCCATGGCGCGCTGAACGGCGGCGCGGTGGGCCGGGCCGTGCTGCGCATCGCCATGGCCAAGATCGAGCTGCCGCCGGCCGAGGCCTTCTTCCGCGCCGTGCTGTGCAACCTGCTGGTGTGCATGGCGGTGTGGATGAGCCAGGCCGCGCGCAGCGTGACGGACAAGGCGGTGGCCATCGTCTTCCCGATCACCGGCTTCGTGGCGGCGGGTTTCGAGCACTCCATCGCCAACCTGTACTTCTTCCCGCTGGCCGCGCTGCTGGGTGCGCCGCTGGAGCTGGCGCAGGCGCTGCGGCAGCTGGCCATCGTCATCGCCGGCAACCTGCTGGGCGGCAGCGTGCTGGTGGCGCTGGCCTACCGGATGGT
>CBIHPZ010000358.1:0-4812 GCA_966211865.1 uncultured Aquabacterium sp. | reverse complement strand
GTACTTTCGCGGCATAAGCAGCCGGCGTCGCTGCGCTCAAGCCGGCAGTCTTCCTATCCGATCTGCGGCCAACAGTGCTTCAGCGACCATCGCGGTGCTTGCTCGCGAATAGTTGACTATAGAGGTTATGTCAAATGAAGTCGCCTCGACGAGGTTGCACTCATCGACGAGGTGGCACTCCGGTCAGATGCAGGCCAGGCAGAGATGGCACTGGACGGGTTGGACGTGTGTAAGGGAATGACCTCGAGGCCAACGAGCTCGGTGGTCACTGCCGGTTGAGCTGGCGCTTCACTTCGGCCAGTTCGGTTTCCAGCGTGCGGGTTTGCGCATCCCACGTCGCGGCAGAGTCGGTGTTGCGCTGGGCATTGGCCTTCAACCGCCTGGCCTCGGGCGAGTCCTCGCCCTCCGCCTTCACTGCCGCCAGATGGCTGTTCCGCGCTTTCTCGGCGCGGCTGCGCGCGCCGCCGGCCTGCTGGCGCGTGACGTGCAGGCGCGCCTCGAGCTCCTTGCGCCGCTGCTCCAGCCTGATGCCGGGCATCACCGCCGGGTTCTCGGTGCCGTCCGGTTGATAACGCGAATCGCCCTCGGGCTTGCTCACCTGCGGTGGCGTGTGCGACAGCCGCAGCGCCACCGGGTACTTGGCCTCGGGACGGAACAGGCGGCTGAGCACCTTGCCCAGGTAGGCCTGCCGGGGCGACAAGATGCTGCCGTCGGGCGAGCCTCCATCCGCGGAGCACCCCATCATTTCTGCGAGCACCTGCCCGCGGTAGCCGCAACGGCGTGGCCCCCTGTGTCGCCGCGCTGTGGTGGCGGCTTTGGGGCACTCTAGGTCGGGGGGCGGCCGTCGATAAGCTTCAATAGTTCACTGAGGCCGCTGGGGTGGCCATCCGTCTTGTGCCTCGATCGCCGCTCTGACCACCGTTGCTTCCAGCGTCTCGGTCCTTCCGATGAGCCAAGGTACCTCCACAGCACTTTCATGGACCCGTAGCGAACAGCTGGACAAGACGTCCTCGCGCCCACCGAAGCATCGGAACGTGCTCATGCCGGCGGCTCCAGTGCAGCGCGACGGTGAAGTCGTCGGCCGGCAGGCGTCCCTCGATCACGCGGAAACGGCTGGCCGGCTCGAATCCCGCAGCGATGGCCTTGGGCATCAGCGCTGCGAGGTCGGTCTGCCGGACGATTGCTGGCAGCGCCAGGAAGGTTGAGGCCAGCAAGCGAATGCGGTCGTCGAGGCCGAGCGAATGGAGTATGCGCAAAGTCTGCGTATGCGATTGCACGGCTACCAAGTCCAAGCGACGCAATTGCCCCAGGTTGAGTGACCGGCGCCCCAGCGTCTCCCCCAATGGGTGTCCTTGGCGCAGCAGCAGCGCGTAGCGATCGGTCAACAGTTCAAGCCTTGCGGTGTTGTCCACCCCAGGCAGGAAGCCAATGGCGAAATGAATCTGGCCGTTGTCGAGCGCCTGCGCAATCTCTTCCTTCGGCCAAGCGCTGGTCTTCACCCGGATGCCGGGGGCCGTGCGGCGCATCTCCGACATCAGGGCGGGCAGGAAGCGGGCCTCGCCAATGTCGGTGAGATGCAGCCGCAGCTCGGCCGTGGAAGTGGCCGGCGCAAAGGCCTCGTCGTCGCTCAGGCCTGCTTCCAGCAGCGCCAGGCCGGCCTGCACCGACGTGGCCAGGCGTTCGGCGCGCTCAGTGGGCCGCACGCCCCCGGGCACGCGCTCGAACAGATGGTCGCCGAGCGCCACGCGCAGCCGGGTCAGCGCCTGGCTGGTGGCCGGCTGCGACAGGCCCAGCTGCTCGGCCGCGCGGCTGATGTTGCGGGTGCGGTACACCGTGTCGAAGAGGCGCAGCAGGTTGAGATCGAGGTCGCGCATATTCAGTTCATGGATGACGCTTAGTAGCCTCATCTTATTGCCGGATGATGGGGCGATGCCGAGACTGCTGCCATCAGCCACCGAGCGACGCCATGGGACCCGACGAACATCACACACCGCCGCCGCAGCGCCCCACCGTGCGCGAGGCCTTCATCCGCCTGATGCGCGAACTGGGCATCGACACCGTGTTCGGCAACCCCGGTTCCACCGAGCTGCCGATGTTCCGCGACTTCCCTGCCGACTTCCGCTACGTACTGGGACTGCAGGAGTCCGTGGTGGTGGGCATGGCCGATGGCTATGCACAGGCCACGCGCGGCGCCGCCATGGTGAACCTGCATTCGGCCGCCGGAGTGGGCCACGCGATGGGCAACATCTTCACGGCCTTCCGCAACCAGACGCCGCTGATCATCACCGCCGGCCAGCAGGCGCGGTCCATCCTGCCCTTCGACCCCTTCCTGTCGGCCACGCAGGCGACCGAGCTGCCGCGGCCCTACGTGAAGTGGGCCTGCGAGCCAGCGCGGGCCGAAGACGTGCCGCTGGCCCTGCTGCGCGCCTACCACATGGCCATGCAGCCGCCCTGCGGGCCGGTGTTCCTGTCGATTCCGGCGGACGACTGGGACCGCCCGTGCGACTGGGTGCACGCGCGGCAGGTGAGCCACGCCATCGCGCCCGATCCGCGGGCGCTCGCCCGGCTTGCCGAGGAGCTGGCTGCAAGTCGCAACCCCGCCATCGTGGTCGGCGCGGGCGTGGATCGTGATGGCGCTGTCGATCGCGTCGTCCGCCTGGCCGACCAGCACCGCGCGGCCGTGTTCGCTGCGCCGATGAGCGCGCGCTGCGGCTTCCCGGAGCGGCATCGCCTGTTCCAGGGCTTCCTCCCCGCGATGCGCGAGTCCATCGTGAAGGCGCTTGCACCGCACGACTTCATCCTGGTGCTGGGCGCGCCGGCCTTCAGCTATCACGTGGAAGGCGCGGGTCCGCACGTGCCTCCAGGCGCCCGGCTGTGGCAAGTCGTCGACGATCCGCAGGTGGCCGCGTGGACGCCCGTGGGCGACAGCGTGCTGGCCAGCATCGGCCTGGCGGTCGATGCGCTGCTGCAGGGCCCCGCGCCGCAGCGCGACCGCCTGCCACCGCCCGCCCGGCCGATGGCCGAGCCCGCCGAGGCCAGCCTGCCGATGTCTGCCGCCTTCGCGCTGCAGGTGCTGGACAGCGTGCGCGCCACCGGCGACGTGGTGGTGGAAGAGGCCCCCGGCTCGCGCGGCACGCTGCAGCGCTGCTTGCCGATGGACGGGGCCGGGACCTTCCACACCATGGCCAGCGGCGGCCTCGGCCATGGCATGCCCGCGGCCGTGGGCGTGGCGCTGGCCCGCCAGCGCGCCGGCGCGCAGGGACGCACCATTTGCCTGATAGGCGACGGTTCGAGCCTCTACTCGATCCAGGCGCTGTACAGCGCGGCGCAGCTTCGCGTGCCGCTCACTTTCGTGGTCCTGAACAACCGTCGCTATGCGGCACTGCAGGACTTTGCGCCCGTGTTCGGCTATGCGCCTGGCGACAAGCCCGCGGGCACCGAATTGCCCGGCCTGGACTTCATCGCCCTGGCCCAGGGCCATGGCGTGCCGGCGCAGCGCGTGGAGCAGCCCGCGGCATTGGCCGACGCGCTGGCCCAGGCGCGGTGCGCCGACGGGCCGAACCTGATCGAGGTGGTGATCGCCTGATCCGTCCGCCGCGCCCTGCCCGAACCCATGGCCGGCTTGCCGGCCCGGCCGAACCCATCGCCGGCCTGCCGGCCCCACTCCAGGAGACTCCGCATGCCTTCCATTTCCATGCTCATCGGCGGCGAGGCCACGCAAGCCCGCTCCGGCGCCACCTTCACGCGGGCCAATCCGCTGGACGGCCAGGTGGCCACCACCGCGCCGGCTGCCGCGCCTGACGACGCCATCGCCGCCGTGGAAGCGGCGGCGGCGGCCTTCCCGGCCTGGGCCGCCACGGCCCCGGGTGTGCGCCGTGAACTGTTGATGAAGGCCGCGCACGCGCTGGAAGCGCGCGCCGCCGACTTCACGGCCGCCATGGCCGCGGAGATCGGCGCCTCGGCGATCTGGGCCGGCTTCAACGTGCACCTGGCGGCCGACATGCTGGCCGAAGCGGCGGCGCTCACCACCCAGATCGAAGGCCAGGTGATACCTTCCAATGTACCCGGCAGCCTGGCGCTGGCCGTGCGCCAGGCGGCCGGCGTGGTGCTGGGCATGGCGCCTTGGAATGCGCCGGTCATCCTCGGCGTGCGGGCCATCGCCGTGCCGCTGGCCTGCGGCAACACCGTGGTGCTGAAGGGCAGCGAGCTGTGCCCCGCCACGCACGGGCTGATCATCCAGGCGCTGCAGGAAGCGGGCCTGCCCAAGGGCGTCGTCAACTTCGTGACCAACGCACCGGCCGATGCGGCTGCAGTGGTCGAGGCGATGATTGCCCATCCGGCCGTGCGCCGCGTCAACTTCACCGGCTCCACGCACGTCGGCCGCATCATCGCCCAGCGCTGCGCGGCGCACCTGAAGCCTTCGGTTCTGGAACTGGGCGGCAAGGCGCCGCTGCTGGTGCTCGACGACGCCGATCTGGACGCGGCGGTCAACGCCACGGCCTTCGGCGCCTTTGCCAATTCGGGGCAGATCTGCATGTCCACCGAGCGCATCGTGGTGGATGCCAAGGTGGCCGACGACTTCGTGGCGCGGCTGGCGTCCAAGGCCGCGGCGCTGCCGCTGGGCGACCCGCGCCAGGGGCCGGTGGTGCTCGGATCGGTGGTGGACATGCGCACCGTCTCACGCGTCAATGAGCTGATAGCAGACGCCCTCTCCCACGGCGCAAAGCTGGTTTGCGGCGGACAGGCCAGCAGCACGCTGATGCCGGCCACGCTGCTCGACCACGTGACGCCCGCCATGCGCATCTACCGCGA
>CBIHPZ010000357.1:0-4821 GCA_966211865.1 uncultured Aquabacterium sp. | reverse complement strand
CAAGTGGCGCGCCACGCCCAACCCCACCGGCCTGCGCCTGGGCTTCTGGGAGGTCTTCAAGCGCCAGGACGTGACGCTGGCGAGCATGGGCCGCCGGCCCAGCGCCCGCGTCGGCTTCGACAAGTGGTCGGCCATCGAGCCCACGGCCGGCGCCGACTACACCTGGCCGGAATCCGACCCCTACGGCGACACCCACCGCTGCGGCGAGACGGTGCTGGCCTCGGTCAACATCAGCTTCGAGGTGCCGGCCGGCTACACCTGGGACCCCGACCTGCCCGCCGCCATCCTCGATCCCACGGTGCGCAAGGCCGCGATCCGGTTCCTCAAGGCCTACGTGCGCCGGCTGCTGCGCAACAGCGGCTCGGTGGTGCTGACCATCGACTACGAGATCGTGTCGAACTGGGGCCTCTACCAGCCCGGCAGCGAGAGCCGGGCCGAGATCTGGGCCGACTGGTACCTCGAAGCCGCCGCCGCGGCGCGCGAGGCGGCTGCCGCCGTGGGCCTGCCGCAGGCGCTGAAGCTGCAGCCCATCGTCAACGGCAACCCGTTCGACGCCGGCAATCCGATCGCGAAGGGCCGCGACGGCAACCCGTGGCTGGTGCGCGTGATGGGCGTGTCCGACCAGCTGGCCCTGGACACCTACTTCCGGGATCCGCAACGGCCGGTGGACCCGACGTTCACCTTGGACGTTATCGATTTCTGGCGCCACCATTTCTCGGACGGCAAGCCGGTGGTCGTGGCCGAGCACGGCTTCAGCACCATCGACAGCGACGGGCAGGCGGGCGACCTGCCCGACAACCGCAAGTACCACGGCACGCGCGAGCAGCAGGCCCTGTACTTCGAGCGCCTGTTCGCGCTGCTGCTGGACGCCAACCGCCCTGAGGGCCGCCTGCAGAACCAGCTGCGCGGCTTCCACATCTGGTCCATCACCGACAACATGGTCACCGACAAGCCGCATGCCCGCTACTACGGCCTGCACGATCGGCTCGGCCAGCCCAAGCCGGCCGCGGCCAAGGTGCAGGACGCCATCCGCCGCATCGAAGGCGACCAGCTCACCGACGGTGACGCGCTGCACCGCCCCTACAGCCGCGCCCAGGCGAACGCCACCGACCTGGCGCGCCAGCTCGACGACGGCACGGCCGCGGTGGACGTGCTGTACAGCGAAGGCGACGACTTCGAGTTCCTGCGCTACACCGGCACCGGCCCGGCCCGCAAGCCCGCGGTGGAGCTGCGGGTGACGCTGGCCAGCGCCGGCACCGTGCTGGCGTGCGTCAACGGCCACTGGTACCGCGCCGACGCGCCCAAGCATTGCAGCATCGACATTTCGGCACACTACGCCTGGGACGGCGGCACCAACGTGATCGACGTCTGCGTCACCGGCCCGGCCTTCCCGGTCCGACAGCAAGTGAACTCGTTGCGCGTTGCCTACCCCTCCGTCTAATCGCCCCCAGGACCAGGCTCCGCCCGGCCCGCCCCCCAAGGGGGTCCAGGACGCTCGGGGCGGCCCGCCGCGTCCTGGTGATCGTCCGGACCGCCCGGACCCTCCGCCGCCGCCGGCGCTGGAGGGCTACACCGGCGTGCTCGCGTCCTTCGCCCTCGGCCTGGCGGCGCTGGTGGTGGTGTTGACCACCCGCAACCCGCGCATGGCCACCTTCCAGGTGCTGCCGGTGGTGATCGCCATGCTGGCCGGCGGCGGCGCCACCGCGCTGTGGCTGCTGCGGCACACGCGCGCGCCGCTGTGGCTGCTGGTGGCCGGCCCTGCGCTGGCCACCACGGGCGCCATGCTGGGCACCGTGCTGCTGCTGGCGCTGTCCCACAACAAGGTGCTGGGCACGGTGTTCGCGCGACCGGTGGTGGAACGCGGCCTGCTGGCCGCGCCGCTGGTGGGCGCGCTGGTGGGCGGCGGCCTGTGGCTGCTGGAACGGGCGCGCCAGCGCGAACGCGCCGTGTGGGCCGCGCAGCAGCTGGCCCGAGCGCACGGCCAGCAGCTGCAGCATGAACGCACGCTGGCGCAGCTGCAGCTGCTGCAGGCGCAGATCGAGCCGCACTTCATCTACAACACGCTGGCCAACCTGCGCCAGCTGGTGAAGCTGGACAGCGCCCGCGCGCTGCAGATGCTCGACCACCTGATCCGCTACTTCAAGCTGGCGCTGCCCGGCTTCCGCGCCGACCGCCTGCCGCTGCGCGACGAGCTGGCCCTGGTGCAGGCCTACCTGGACCTGCTGAGCGAACGCATGGGCCGCCCGATGAACCTGCGCGCCGAGGTGCCCGATCCAGTGGCGAACGCCATGCTGCTGCCCGGCGCCCTGCTGTGCCTGGCCGAGAACGCGGTGAAGCACGGGCTGCCCGATGGCGAGGCGGCGCTGGAACTGCGCATCAGCGCCCACCGCGCCGGCCCCAGCTGGATGCTGTCGGTGCGCGACAACGGCGCCGGCCTGCCCTCGCACCCCGAACCCTCACCGCGCGGCACCGGCACGGGCCTGGCCAACCTGCGCGAGCGCCTGCGCCTGTCCTATGGCGAAGCCGCCACCCTGCACCTGCACAACGCCCACCCCGGCTGCGAAGCCGTGCTGACCCTGCCCTGGGAGGAAGCGCATGCGCGCCCTGATCGCCGATGACGAACCGCTGCTGCGCGCCGAACTGCGCGACGCGCTGGCGCAGTGCTGGCCCGAGCTGCAGGTGGTGGCCGAGGTGTCCGACGGCCGCGCCGCGGTGGCCGCCGCGCTGCAGCAGCGGCCCGAGGTGGCCTTCCTCGACGTCAACATGCCGCACCTGGACGGCACCGCCGCCGCGCGCCAGCTGCGTGAACGCGGCTATGCCGGCGAGCTGGTCTTCGTGACCGCATACGACCAGTTCGCGGTGGCCGCCTTCGATGCCCGGGCCATCGACTACCTGGTGAAGCCGCTGGACCTGGAGCGGCTGGGTGAGACCGTGACCCGGCTGCGCGCCAGGCTGGGCGCCGCACCGGCGGTCCTGGGCGCTGCAGCCGCACCGGCCGCTTCAGCACCCGCCGAGCCGCCGCCCGCCACGTCGCCCTGGCTGCGCGTCACGCGCGGGCTGCAGACCCGCCTCGTCGCGCTGGACGACATCGCCTGCCTGCGCGCCGTGCCCGGCTACACGCAGCTCGTCACGCGCGACGGCGAGCACCTGGTGGAGCTGGCACTGAAGACCCTGCAGCAGCGCCTGGACCCGCTGTGCTTCGTGCAGATCCACCGCGCCGCCATCGTCAACCTGCGCTTCGTCGAGCACATCGAGCGCGAGGCCTCCGGCCGCTGCGTGGTGGAGCTGAAGCACGGCCTGGGCCGCGTGGAAGCGAGCCGCAGCGGCGCGGAGCTGCTGCGGTCGCTGTGACGCCAGGTCGCGTGCTCAGGGACTGACCCAGCGCGGCGCCCGCTGTTTGTAGAAATCGATAACGGCTGAATTGGGCGGCAGCAGCGTGCGCGACGCATCGCCCGCGTTGTACGACCAGCGGGTCCAGTGCAGGCCCTGAGCCTCGAAGAAGTCCAGCAGGTCCGCCTCGTACGCCAGCTGGCCGCGCGCCGCGGTGCCGGCGCCGAACTGGTCGACGTACAGCGGCACGTCGTGGCGGTCGCGGAAGGCCAGCGGCCACTGCAGGTACCAGGGAATGAAGCCCTTGCTGAGCGTCTTCTGGAAGTTGCCCGGCCTCACCCGCTGCTGGTTGAAGGTGCGCTCCGGCGGCGTGCCGGCGTCGGCGCCAGCCAGCAACGAGCCATAGCCGTCCGCCGGATCGGCGAAGGGGTAGGCGGGCTTGCAGGCGGGGTTCGGGCCGCCGGCCGGGGCGCTGCCCGCGATGGCCGCGGGGATGCTGGCCACGCCGGCCGGGTTGGTGCCGGCCGGATTGGTGCCGAAGGCGTTGTTGGCGCAAGGCAAGGTCCATGTGCCACTGTTGATCCACTCCTTGGGCACCAGGAAGTTCACCTCGTAGACGACGCGCCCCTGGTACTCGGCGATGAAGTAGTCGTCGAGCCGGTACTCCATCGTGTCGTAGTTGTAGTTGGGCCCCACGAAGAACGGCGTGCGCTGGTCGGCGTGGTTGATCTCGTCCATCAGCGCACGCTGGAACGCTACCAGCGTGGCCGCCGGGTTCGCCGCGCCGGTCTTGTCGGCACTAGGCTCGGCCAGCAGTCCATAACCCGCGATGTAGTCGGAGCCGCGGTAGCGCTCGGCCAGCGCGCGCCAGGCCTGGCGGTAGTAGCCGAAGTTCGGGCAGCGCTCCATCGCCACGGCGGGTGCGCACGGGCCCGTCTTGCTGGTGTCGTAGAAGGCCGCGTCGTTGGCGATGGCATCGCTGGCGCGCATCTCCAGCACCATCCACAGGCCGTTCGCGCGGGCCGCGGCCACCCAGGCGTCGATCTTCGCCAGGTAGTCCGCGCGAAAACCCGAGGGCGTGTCGGCGCGCGTTTCCTTGCTGTAGGTGACACGCAGGCGCACGGCATTCATCTTGAACTGCCCGGCGATCACGGCGCCTTCCTGCACGTCCAGCCCATCGACGTTGACGCCGCGCAGGCGCACGGCCTGCCCCTGCGGATCCCGCAAGGTGCGGCCCTGGATGCTGAGTCGCTTCGGCACGCAGCCCGTGACGCCACAGTCCGTCGCCGTGTTCGCTGTGTTCGCCCCGGCGGCTTGCGCCGTGCGCAGTTCACCACCCGCCTCGTCATCGCCACCACCGCATCCCGCCACCGCGCAGGCCGCCGCCAGCATGGCCGCGTGGGCCGTGGGTCGCCACGTCATCACACCCATTCCGTTCCCCTTCGGGCATGCCGCCCGTTTGCACAGGGGGTGAACGGTAGGCAGCGGCCG
>CBIHPZ010000356.1:0-4825 GCA_966211865.1 uncultured Aquabacterium sp. | reverse complement strand
TCGAACACCTTGCCGGTGGCCACCGACATCGCCGCCACCCCGGCCGACGAGTCTTCGCGCGCGGCCGGCGCCGCCGCCTCGAAGTTGCGCCTGGCCACCCGCTGCCGGCTGCGGCGGTCGTGCAGCTCGGCGGTCAGCGCCACGCGGCCCTGGCCGGGTTGGACGCTCACATCGTGGTACAGCGCATCCACCGACAGCGTCAGCAGCCAGTCGCTGCGCAGCGGGTCGCCGTTCTGGCCGATGGCGGCGGCGGTGCCACGCGCCTCCAGCCGGCGCTGCAGCAGGCGCGGCAGCAGGCGCACCGGGCGCTCGGTCCACGAGGCCAGCTGGTAGTAGGCGTATTCATGGGGGCGGCGGGCGTAGGCGATGCCGCCGGTGTCGGCCAGGGCATCCGCCGGCAGCGCCTGGATCACCAGCGCGGGCACCAGCGGCGCTTCGCGGCGCGTGGGCGCGCCATCCGCTTCACGGGGGTCGCGCAGCGCCAGGTAGGTCTGCGGCGGCGATTCGGCGCCGATGCCAACGTTGATGCCACCGCAGGCGCCGAGCAGCGCCGGCACGGTGGCCGCCGATAACGCGATGAAGGCGCGTCGTCCCAACGGCGGGGCGGCGTCTTGCGGCGCGCCGGTTGCCGCCGTGCGAAGCACAGCCCGGGCCCCTTCGGGCCTGCGCGCGTGGCTCATGGTTGTTTCTCCCCGGGTCCCAGCTGTCCCTTGCCCGGCCCGAACAGCGCGGCCTTGGGCTCGCGCAGCTTGTCCATCGTGCGGGCCACGGCTTCGGTGGACAGGCGCAGTTCGCCGACGGCGGCGTCCAGCTGCTGGTCGACGCCGGCGGCGGTGTGCTCCAGGCGGCGCGCGGTGCTCACGGCCTGCTGCTGCACGGCGTCGGTGGCGGCGGCCACTTTTTCCAGCGCGCGGCGGGCCTCGGCCATGGTCTTTTCGGTCTCGGCCAGCGTGGTGTCCAGGCGCTCGATGCCACGCTCGGCCACCGTGGCCACGCGTTCGCCCGAGCCGGCCAGGCGCTGCGCGGCGCCGCCCACGTCCCCGGCGGCCGAGCCCACCTGCTGCAGCGTGCCGTCCAGCGTCTGCAGGCGCTTCTGCATCGCCACCGACAGGTCGCGCAGGCTCTTGATGCTGGCCATCAGCGCGTCGCGGTTCTCGGTGTTGAGCAGGGCGTTGATGTTGGTCAGCGCGGTGGAGGCCATTTCGCCCACGCGGTTGACCTGGCCGGTGAGTTCCTCGAGGTCGGACTTGCCTTCGGCGATGACCGGGTAGTCCTCGTTCGGCGGCGCCTCCGTCAGCAGGTTGCCCGGCTTCTGCGGGTTGACCAGCGCGATGGCGGCGATGCCGGTGACGAAGTTGCGCGTGACCACCGCGGCGGTGCCGGTGTAGACGGGCGCGCGGCGGTCCACCCGCACGTCCACCCGCACGCGGTTGTGGCCCTGGCCGGCCATGGTGTAGTCCTCCACCCGGCCCACCTTGATGCCGCGCAGGCTCACTTCGCCGCCCACGTCCAGCCCGTCGAGCGACTGGTGCTCGAAGTAGATGGTGTAGCGGTTGAAGTCGTTGCGGCCGCCGATGTTCTTCAGCCAGACGACGGAGATCACCAGCGCCGCGATCAGCGCCAGCAGCGCGCCGCCGACGTAGGTGTAGCGTGATTCGGCTTCCATGCAGTTCCTAACCCTGGACAGGTGCGGCCACCATCGTGCGCACCGAGAAGTAGTCGCGGACCCAGTCGTCCTGCACCTGCGTCACCTCGGCCACCGTGCCGTCGGCCAGCACCTTGCCGCGGGCCAGCACGATGAGGCGGTCGACCACGGTGAGCAAGGTGTCCAGGTCATGGGTGACGAGGAACACCGTGAGGCCCAGGTCGTCGACCAGCGAGCGTACCAGCCGGTCGAAGCCGCGCGCGGTGATGGGGTCCAGCCCCGAGGTGGGCTCGTCGAGGAACAGCACCTCGGGCTCCAGCGCGATGGCGCGGGCGATGGCGGCGCGCTTGCGCATGCCGCCGGACAGCTCGCTGGGCTTCTTGGCGCCGGCCTCGGGCGGCAGCCCGGCCTGGGCCAGGCGCAGCGCCACCAGCGCGTCGATGGTGGATGCGCCCAGCGTGGTGTGCTCGCGCAGCGGCACGGCCACGTTCTGCGCCACGGTCAGCGACGAGAACAACGCCCCGTCCTGGAACATCATCCCGAAGCGGCGGCGCACCTGCTGCAGCTCGGCTTCGGGCGCGGCCCACATGTCGGTGCCCAGCAGCTTCAGCCGCCCGGCGGTGGGGCGCTGCAGGCCGATGATTTCGCGCAATAGCACCGACTTGCCGGTGCCGCTGCCGCCGATCAAGCCCACCAGCGTGCCCGGCTGCACCGTGAAGCTGACGCCGTCGTGCACGGCCTGGGTGCCGAAGCGCGTGACGACGTCCTGCACCTCGATCACCGGCGCTGCAGGCTCCTTCGCCTCGCCGCCGCTCACCAGCCCAGCTCCTGCAGCACCACGGCGAACAAGGCGTCCAGCAGGATCACGGCGACGATGCTCTGCACCACGGTGGACGTGGTGGCCACGCCCACGGCCCGCGTGTCGCGCGCCACCGTCAGCCCCATGCGCGTGCCGATCACCGCGATGACCAGCGCGAACACCGGCGCCTTGGCCAGCCCCACCAGCGCATGGCGCAGCTCCAGCGATTCACGCAGGCGCGCCAGGAAGGCGGCCGGGGTGATGTCCAGCATCGGCCCGGCGATGGCCATGGCACCGGCCAGGCTGCACACGTCGCCGAAGAACACCAGCAGCGGCAATGCCCCCATCAGCGCCACCGCGCGCGGCACCACCAGCACCTGCATCGGCGACAGGCCCAGCGTGCGGATGGCGTCGGTTTCCTCGGCCAGGCGCATGGAGCCCAGCTGCGCGGTGAAGGCGGCGCCGGAGCGGCCGGCGATGATGACGGCCACGATGATCGGCCCCAGCTCGCGCGTCATGCCGATGGCCACGCCGTCGACCACGAAGATGTTGGCGCCGTACTGGCTGGCCTGCAGGCCCAGCAGGTAGGCGAAGACGACGCCGATCAGCGCGGTGACCAGGCCGACGACGGGCAGCGCATCGAGGCCGGTCTGTTCGAACTGCGCACTGAGTTCGCGCGGGCGCAGGCGGCCGGGGTGGCGGATGCCTTCGGCCAGTGCCGCGGCGGTGGCGCCGAAGAAGTTGAGGTGGCCCGCCAGCAGCGCCCCCAGGCCGGCGGCCTTGGCGCCCAGGCGCGCCAGCGCGCGCCAGGGCTTCGGCGGCGGCGGCGCGGGCGGCCGCGCCAGGTGGGCGCGCACGCGGTCCAGCACGCGGGCATGCGGTGGCGCAAAACCTTCGAAGGGCACGGCCCCATCGGCGAGGGGCCCCAGCGCCCGCAGCAGCACCAGCGCGGCGGCGCTGTCCAGCTCGGTCAAGGCGCTGCCGTCCACCTGGCGCGGCACGGTGGCCGAGCCCAGTGCCGCCAGCGCCGCCTCGATCTGCGCCAGGCTGCGCATGCGCCAGGCGCCGGCCAGGCGCAGCACGGGGCCGCCGGAGCGGTCGGGGTGTTCGTCGAGGTGGAGGTAGGCGGCAGCGCTCATCCGGAGCTGGATTGGTTCCCACGCGGCGCGCACCGGGCGCGCAGCCCCGGAGCATAGCGGCGCCCACCGGGCCCGCCCGCCCTCCACGGCCGCGTGCGCCAGGCCGCGTGTATCGTTTTGAGTCGCTTTCCATGGCTTCTTTTCGCGTCGCCCCGCGCGCGGCCGCTTGCGCCTACGCTGCGCACCCATGACGCCTTCCGACCCCACCCACCCGCTTCGCCGCAGCCGCTGGCTGTCCACCTGGGCCTGCACCACCGCGCTGGTGGCCAGTGGCTGCGCCAGCAGCGCGCCCGGCGCGTCTTCCCAGTCTTCGCAGGCCTCGCCCCCAGCCTCATCACCCCAGGCCGGGCCGGACGGCCGGTTCCAGAACATGCCCAACCCACAGGCGCTGCCGGCCCAGGGCGGCTGGGCGATCTGGACGCGCTTCCTGTTCGAGAAGAAGGAAGGCACGGTGCCGGTGGACCCGATTCCCGTGCGCACGCTGACCCGCGCCGCGCTGGACGCACTGGACCCGGCCGCCGTGCACGTGGTGCGGCTGGGCCACTCGTCGCACCTGCTGAAGATCCGCGACCGCTACTGGCTGATCGACCCGGTGTTCGGCCAACGCGCCTCGCCGTTCTCGTTCGCGGGGCCGAAGCGCTTCCACGCGCCGCCGATCGCGCTGGCCGACTTGCCGCCGATCGAGGGCCTGGTCCTCTCGCACGACCACTACGACCACCTCGACGTCGAGACCATCGAGGCCTTGAAGGACCGCGTGCAGCGCTACTTCGTGCCGCTGGGCGTGGGCGCACGGCTGCAGGGCATGGGCGTGGCCGCGGAACGCATCGCCGAGTTCGACTGGTGGCAGTCCGCCCGCCATGCCGATGTGCAACTCACCGCCACGCCGGCCCAGCACTTCAGCGGCCGCACGCTGTGGGACCGCAACCGCACGCTGTGGGCCTCCTGGGTCCTCGACGCGGGCGCCGGCGAACGCATCTACTACAGCGGCGACTCAGGCTATTTCCCCGGCTTCAAGCAGATTGGCGAGCGCTTTGGCGGCTTCGACGTGGCGCTGATGGAGAACGGTGCCTACGACAGCTACTGGCCCACGGTGCACATGACGCCCGAAGAGACCGTCCAGGCCTTCACGGACCTGCGCGGCAAGCTGCTCTTCGTGGTCCACAACAGCACCTTCGACCTGGCCTTCCACACCTGGCGCGACCCGCTGGACCGCGTGGCCGCGCTGGCCGATGCGCGCGGCAT
>CBIHPZ010000355.1:0-4843 GCA_966211865.1 uncultured Aquabacterium sp. | reverse complement strand
GTGGCCAGCACCTCGTCCAGGTCCGCCGCGCCCATGGCCGCGATGTCGTCGGCGGTGATCACGGTGGCCACCGCTGGCGCGCGGCGCAGCGGCTGCGGGGTGCCGGTGGCCAAGCTGATGGTGGACCTGTCGCCGTAGACCATGGCCAGCGCCAGTTCCTCGTCGTCGGCGGCCGCTGCCCTGGCGCCGCGCGCCGAGGTCACGGCCACCGCGGCGGACAGGGCGCACGCCGCAGCCACCACCGTGCGGCGCGGTCCTTGCCAGACGGCAAGCGGGGTCGACGAAGTCATGCGATTCGCCGTGGCGATGCCTCTGAAATCGTGCATGTTGCGCACGCCTCGCCGCCGGTGCCAACGGTAGAAGCCCGGGGCACTTTTCCGCGGCTGCCGCGCGGTTGCGCACGGCTACACTTCGACGCCACCGCAGCGCCCAGGGACCGGCCACGACAGCCGCCGTCCCGCCGGTTCAAGGCGCGCGTCAACGCCAGACAGGGAGCGATCGATTGAGCATGGGCGCGGCGCCTCCACTGCTGCCAAGGTGGTACTCCGCCGCACGGATGCCTTGAGATCCTCCGAAGACGTCCGCCACCCCGCTCGCCGTGCGCTCGTTTTGCGCGCGTCGCTGGGCCTTGCGGGCTTCGCGGGGCTGTCGGCCTCGCCCTGCAGCGCGGCCGATCCGGCCCGCGCCATCGCCGTCATCTACCCTGACCTGGGCGAGCCTTTCCGCAGCGTCTTCTCCACGATCATCGAAGGCGTCGAAGACCGCCTGCACGGCCGCGTCACCAGCTTCGCCGCGGGCAACAACGCCGCCCCGGCCGACTTTGCCGAAGAGATCCGCCGCAAGGAGATCAAGGTGCTGATCGGCCTGGGCCGCAGCGGCATGCGCGTGGCCGCGGGCCTGGCCAACGACCTGGGGGTGATCGTCGGCTGCGTGGTGTCGGTGCAGGAAAACGAGGCCAAGGGCTTTCCGATCCACACGCTGGCGCCGGACCCGGTGCTGCTGCTGCAACGCCTGCGCAAGCTGATGCCCGCGGCCAAGCGCGTGCACGTGATCTTCGACCCGCGGCTGAACGCCTGGCTGATCCGGCTGGCCCGCGACGCGGCGCGCGCGGAAGGCATGGAACTGCTGTCTTACGAAGCGGTGGACCAGGCCGCCGCGCTGCGCCTGTACGCCCAGGTGGTGGCCGCCGCCGACCCCACGCGTGACGCGCTGTGGCTGGCGCAGGACTCGACCACCGTGGACGACAACGCCGTGCTGCCGCTGGTGCTGAAGGAAGGATGGAACCGCGGCCTGGCGGTGTTCTCCAGCAACGTGTCGCACGTCAAGCGCGGCGCCCTCTTCTCGCTGTACCCGGACAACCTGGAACTGGGCCGCTCGCTGGCCAACGCCGCCGTGCGCGCGCTGGGATCGCCCCGGCCGGCACCCGGCGTGCAGCCGCTGCGCGAGACCCGTGCCGCCGTCAACACCCGCACCGCGGCGCACCTGGGCCTGGACATCCAGTCGCGGCTGCCGTCCTTCGACCTCGTCTTCCCCGCCCCCTGAGACCCGACAAGACTCAGACGCCATGCCACCCAGCACCGATCTCACCGAGCCCCGCCTCGCCCCGCGCGACGGCGCCCAGCCGGTGTCGCCCGGACGCGCCTGGCTCGCCGCCCTGATGCGCGACAGCTCCTTCCGCCGCCAGCTGAGCATCGGCGTGACGGTGGGGGTGCTGCTGCTCGCGCTCTTCATGGCCGTGGTCAGCGCCTGGCAAGGCGGCCGCCAGGTGCGCGCCACGCTGATGGAGCATGGCGAGCGCATCGCTTCCAACCTGGCCACGAACAGCTCGCTGGCGCTGCTCTATGCCTCGGCCGACAACGCGGAGGAAGCCATCGCCTCCTCGCTGGCCTTCCCCGACGTCACCGGCATCGAGATCCGCGACACCGGCGGCCGCGTGCTGCTGGCGCTGGGCGCGGCGCGCGGCCGCGCCATCGGCGCACCCACGGTCCCGGCGGGCGCGGCCTCCGGTGCCTGGATCGACGCCGAGACCGACGACGACTGGTCCTTCGTGGCCCCCGTGTGGGCCAAGCGCGGCGATGCCTCGCCCTTCGACGTCTCGGTGCGCCCCGAACAGCTGCTGGGCCACGTGCGCGTGCTGCAGAGCAAGGAGACGCTGCACCGCACGCAGGCCAACCTGTTCCTGGTCAACCTGGGCATCGCGCTGGCCTTCGCGCTGGTCTTCCTGGTGGCCGTGCGCTTCCTGGCGCTGCGCCTGACCGAGCCGCTGGCCGCGCTGTCCGACGCGATGGAGCGCGCCGAGCGGGGCGAGACCGACGCCCGCGCGCCCGTGGGCGGCCCGCGCGACATCGCCGCCATGGCGCAGACCTTCAACCGCATGATCGCCGCGCTGCAGGAGCGCGAGGTGGAGCTGGAAAGCCACCGCGACCACCTGGAAGAGCTGGTGCGCGACCGCACCGCCGAACTGAGCGAGGCCAAGGAACGCGCCGAGGTGGCCAACCAGGCCAAGAGCCAGTTCCTGGCGCGCATGAGCCACGAGCTGCGCACGCCGCTGAACGCCATCCTGGGCTACGCGCAGATCCTGAAGATGGACAGCGGCCTCACGCCGCGCCAGGTGAACGGCCTGGACACCATCCACAACAGCGGCGAACACCTGCTGACCCTGATCGTCGACATCCTCGACCTCTCGCGCATCGAGGCCGGCAAGGCCGAGCTCTACCCGTCCACCGTCGAGCTGCGCAGCAGCGTGTATGGCGTGGCCGACATCGTGCGCATCAAGGCCGAGCAGAAGGGCATCGGCTTCGACGTCGAACTGGCCCCCGACCTGCCGCCGACGATCCAGGCCGACGAGAAGCGGCTGCGGCAGATCCTCATCAACCTGCTCGGCAATGCCGTGAAGTTCACCGACTCCGGCGGCGTCACGCTGTCGGTGCGCCAGGCGGACCCGCGTGACGGCCAGGCGGTGCTGCGCTTCGAGGTGCGCGACACCGGCGTGGGCATCCACCCCGAGCAGGTGGAGCGGCTGTTCCAGCCCTTCGAGCAGGGCGGCGACGCGGCCAAGCGCATCGGCGGCACCGGCCTGGGCCTGGCCATCAGCCGCCAGCTGGTGCGCATGATGGGCGGCGACATCCAGGTGGAGAGCCTGCCCGGTGCCGGCAGCAGCTTCTGGTTCGAGATTCCGCTGCCGGTCGACGAAGCCACCGCCGCGCCCACCAGCCACGAGCCGATGCCCATCGGCTACGAAGGCCCGCGCCGCCGCCTGCTGGTGGTGGACGACGTGCCCGGCAACCGCGCCATGCTGACCGACATGCTGACCCTGATCGGCTTCGAGGTGGGCACGGCGGGCGACGGTGAATCGGCGCTGCTGCAGCTGGAGTCCGGTCCCTGGGACCTGGTGATGATGGACACCACCATGCCGGTGATGGATGGGCTGGAGGCCACGCGGCGCATCCGCCGCCATGCCGGCTGGCAGAAGCTGCCGGTGATCTCGCTGTCGGCCAACGCGTCGGACGTCGACCGCACCCGCTGCCTGGCCGCCGGGGCCAGCGCCTTCCTGTCGAAGCCCATCGACCGCGCGGCGCTGTTGAAGCTGCTGGGCGAGCTGCTGTCGCTGCAGTGGCGCTGGGGGCCGGATCAGCAACGCTGACGTGGGCGGCGGCGGGGTTTGCCGCCACCGTTCATTCGGGCCTCACAGGTCCGCCAGCACGCGCAGGTGCGCCACCACGCTGCGGCCCAGGGCGCCCAGCGCATAACCGCCTTCCAGACAGGACACGATGCGGCCGCCGGCATGGCGGTCGGCCACGTCCTTGATGCGGCGCGTGATCCATTCGTAGTCGGCCTCGACCAGGCCCAGCTGGCCCAGGTCGTCCTCGCGGTGGGCGTCGAAGCCGGCCGAGATGAAGACCATCTGCGGCTTGAACTCCTCCAGCCGCGGCATCCACATCGCCTCGATGACCTCGCGCACCTCCCCGCCCCGCGTGTAGGCCGGGATCGGCACGTTGACCATGTTGGTGCCCATCGGCACCGCGCCGCTGCCGGGGTACAGCGGGTGCTGGAAGAAGCTGGCCATCAGCACGCGCTCGTCGCCGGCGATGATGTCCTCGGTGCCGTTGCCGTGGTGCACGTCGAAGTCGACGATGGCCACGCGCTTGAGCCCGCGCACGTCCAGTGCATGGCGCGCCGCCACCGCCACGTTGTTGAAGAAGCAGAAGCCCATGGCCGCGTCCCGCGTGGCATGGTGGCCGGGCGGGCGCACGGCGCAGAAGGCGTTGTCCAGTTCACCGTCGATCACCGCATCGGTGGCTGCCACCGCGGCCCCGGCGGCGCGCAGCGCGGCGCGCCAGGTGGCGGCGCAGGCGATGGTGTCGGGGTCGAGGGCGCGGCGTTCGCCGCTGTCCTGCAGTTGCTGCAGCAGGTCCTTCAGGTGCAGCACATGGGACGTGGTGTGCGCGCGTTCCAGCGCCTTCAGATCAGCCAGCGGCGCCTCGCGGTGCTCGAGCGCGATGTCGATGCCGGAAGCAATCAAGCGGTCGCTGATTGCATCGAGCCGCTGCGGGCATTCCGGGTGTCCCGCGCCCATATCGTGCAAACGGCACTCGGGGTGGCTGAAGTAGGCAGTGGGCATTCGGAAGGTCCGGCTTTTGGGCTATGGTGCCGCGCATGCTCGACACACCGATCACACAGCGACTTGCCCGACTGACGGACCAGATTAGCACGATCATCGTCGGCAAACGCCCGCAGATCGAAGACTGCATCGCCTGCCTGCTGGCGGGCGGCCACCTGCTGATCGAGGACGTGCCCGGCGTCGGCAAGACCACGCTGGCGCATGCGCTGGCGGTGTCGCTGG
>CBIHPZ010000354.1:0-4852 GCA_966211865.1 uncultured Aquabacterium sp. | reverse complement strand
CGGCCAGGCCGGGCAGGTGCAGGTTCGACACGCTGAAGCCGGTGAGGCCGGCTTTTGGCTTCGCGCCGCGGCCGGTCGCGCCTTCGTCGCGGATCTCGCCGCCCGCGCCGGTGGAAGCGCCCGGGAAGGGCGAGATCGCCGTGGGGTGGTTGTGCGTCTCCACCTTCATCAGCACGTGCGCCGTGCCGGGGCGTGCGTCGTACACCGGCGCGTTCGTGAAGCCCTGCGGCAGCCAGCGTTCGACCGGGCCGCCTTCCATCACCGCCGCGTTGTCCGAGTAGGCCACCACGCTGTGTTGGCCCGAGAGCTTCTCGGTGTTGCGGATCATCCCGAACATCGACAGCGGCTGGCGCTCGCCGTCGATGATGAATTCGGCATTGAAGATCTTGTGCCGGCAGTGCTCGCTGTTGGCCTGCGCGAACATCATCAGCTCGACGTCGGTCGGGTTGCGCTTGAGCGTGGTGAAGGCATCGACCAGGTAGTCGATCTCGTCGCCGCTCAAGGCCAGGCCGAACTCGACGTTGGCCTGCTCCAGCGCCGCCTTGCCGCGGCCCAGGATGTCCACCCGCTCCATCGGCGCGGCGGGCTGCTCGTCGAACAGGTGGCGGGCGGCGTCGCGCTCGAAGGCCACGCTCTCGGTCATGCGGTCGTGCAGCAGCGCGGCGCAGGCCTGCAGTTCTTCGGGGTTCAGCGGCTTGGCGGAGCCCAGCAGCGGGGCCTTCAACGCCAGGCGGAATTCCGTGACGCGTTCGACGCGGTGGATGCCAAGCCCGCAGTTGTGGGCGATGTCGGTCGCCTTGCTGGCCCAGGGCGACACGGTGCCCAGGCGGGGCATCACGACGATCAGCGTGCCGGCCGTGCCATCAGCGGGGCCGGTGTGGGCGTCGCCGTACTGCAGCAGCGCGGCCAGCTTGTCGTGGTCGGCGCGGTCCAGCGGGCTGTCGGTCCACACCCAGTGCACGTGGCGGGCGGTGATGCCGGTGATGCGGGGCTGGACGGCCTGCAAGCGGGCCAACAGGGCCTGGGCCCGGAATGCGGAGAGCGCCTGGCCCCCTTCGAAGTTCAACAAATGCTTGGACAAGGGGGCTTCTCCATGAGAACCCGGGATTCTATTTCGAGCTGGGATAATCCCCGGCTTCCGCCCGACCCCCAGCCCACGGGACGGCCCCCTCGAGCCCAGGTCGCCCACCCGAACCTCTTGGCGAACCTGGCGCGACGCGACAGGGAGGCGGCACTCAGTTTCGTGGACGCCCAGCCGATAATTTCCTCTATGTCGATCACACTCAAAACCGCTGCCGACATCGAAGGCATGCGCGTCGCCGGCCGCCTCGCCTCCGAGGTGCTGGACATGCTGACGCCCCACGTCAAGCCCGGCGTCACCACCGAGCAGCTCGACAAGCTGGCGCACGACCACATCGTCAACGTGCAGGGCGGCATTCCCGCGCCGCTGAACTACGCGCCGCCGGGCTACATCCCCTACCCCAAGTCGATCTGCACCTCGGTGAACCACCAGGTCTGCCACGGCATCCCGAACGACCGGCCGCTGAAGAACGGCGACATCGTCAACATCGACGTCACCGTCATCAAGGACGGCTGGCACGGCGACACCAGCCGCATGTTCGTCGTGGGTGAAGGCTCCATCGCTGCCAACCGCCTGTGCACCCTCACCTACGAGGCCATGTGGAAGGGCATTGCCAAGGTCAAGCCGGGCGCGCGCCTGGGCGACATCGGCCACTCGATCCAGATGTTCGCGGAGCACAACGGCTTCTCCATCGTGCGCGAGTTCTGCGGCCACGGCATCGGCCGCAAGTTCCATGAAGAGCCGCAGGTGCTGCACTACGGCCGCCCCGGCACGCTGGAAGAGCTGGTGCCGGGCATGGTGTTCACCATCGAGCCGATGATCAACGCCGGCCGGCGCGAGATCCGCGAGCTGGGCGACGGCTGGACCATCGTCACGAAGGACCGCTCGCTGTCGGCGCAGTGGGAGCACACGGTGGTCGTCACCGACACCGGCTACGAGGTGCTGACGGTGTCCGAAGGCTCGCCGAAGCCGCCCGCCTTCATCTCCGGCTGATCCGCGCCACATGCTGACCGCGGTGCAGGAGTCGCCTGGGGTCGGGGGCGTCGCCGCACTGCGCGCGCGCTTCCGCGACGGCAAGAAGGCGCTGATCGACCACTTCATGGCCTCGCGCGCCAGCGCGCCGGCGGCCACGCAGCTGGTGCGGCAGCTGACGCGGCACGTCGACCTGACCCTCTGCGAGCTGTGGCGCAACGCCGGCATGCCCGCCGGTGCTGCGCTGGTGGCGGTGGGCGGCTACGGCCGCGGCGAGCTGTTCCCGTATTCGGATGTGGACGTGCTGGTGCTGCTGCCGCAGTCGGCCCACGGCGCGTCGAACGATGCACTTCGGGCCGCGGTGGAAGGCTTCATCACCGCCTGCTGGGACATCGGGGTCGAGATCGGCTCTTCCGTCCGCACGGTGGACGAATGCGTGGCCGAGGCGCGCGGCGACGTCACCGTGCAGACCTCCCTGCTCGAAGCGCGCCTGATCACCGGCGCCAAGCGCCTCTTCGTGCACTTCAAGCACGAAGCCGCCGCGGTGATGGACCCCGCCGCGTTCTATCGCGCAAAGACGCTGGAGATGCGCCAGCGCCACACCAAGTACGAGGACACGCCCTACTCGCTGGAGCCCAACTGCAAGGAAAGCCCCGGCGGCCTGCGCGACCTGCAGGTGGTGATGTGGGTGGCGCGCGCCGCCGGCCTGGGCCGCACCTGGAACGAGCTGGCCGCCAACGGCCTGATCACGCCCTTCGAGGTCAAGCAGCTGCAGCGCAACGAAGGCAGCCTGAAGCTCATCCGCGCGCGCCTGCACGCCGTGGCCGGCCGGCGCGAAGACCGCCTGGTGTTCGACCTGCAGACCGCCGTGGCCGAGAGCTTCGGCTACGTGTCGACGAAGGCGCAGCGCTCGTCCGAGGTGCTGATGCACCGCTACTACTGGGCGGCCAAGGCGGTGACGCAGCTGAACCAGATCCTGATGCTCAACATCGAGGAGCGCATCAGCGGCAATGAATCGGCGCCCATGCGCCAGCTGAACGAGCGCTTCTTCGACCGCGCCGGCATGCTGGAAGTGGCGCGCGACGACCTCTACACCGAGGACCCGCACGCCGTGCTCGAGACCTTCCTGGTCTACCAGCAGAGCCCGGGCATCAAGGGGCTCTCGGCCCGCACGCTGCGCGCGCTGTACAACGCGCGCCACGTGATGGACACGGCCTTCCGCAAGGACCCCGTCAACCGCGACCTGTTCATGCAGATCCTGCGCCAGCCGCAGGGCATCACGCACGCCTTCCGGCTGATGAACCAGACCTCGGTGCTGGGGCGCTACCTGTGGGTCTTCCGCCGCATCGTCGGCCGCATGCAGCACGACCTGTTCCACGTCTACACCGTGGACCAGCACATCCTGATGGTGCTGCGCAACGTGCGCCGCTTCTTCATCCCGGAGCATGCGCACGAGTACCCGTTCTGCTCGCAGCTGGCCAGCGAATGGGACAAGCCGGAAGTGCTGTACGTCGCCGCCCTGTTCCATGACGTGGCCAAGGGCCGCGGCGGCGACCACTCCGACCTGGGCGCGGTCGAGGTGCGGCGCTTCTGCCGCGACCACGCGCTGCCGCGCGAGGACGCGCAGCTGATCGAGTTCCTCGTCAAGCACCACCTGACGATGAGCACGGTGGCGCAGAAGGAAGACCTGTCCGACGCCGACGTCATCCGCGCCTTCGCGCTGAAGGTGGGCAACGTGCGGCGCCTGACCGCGCTGTATTTGCTCACCGTGGCCGACATCCGCGGCACCAGCCCCAAGGTGTGGAACGCCTGGAAGGGCAAGCTGCTGGAAGACCTCTACCGCCGCACCCTTGGCGCGTTAGGCGGCGCCAAGCCCAACCTAGACGCCGACACCGAGGCCCGCAAGCAGGAAGCGCGGCAGATCCTGGCGCTGCACTCGGCGCTGCCCGGCACCGAGGCACCGCTGTGGAAGACGCTGGAGCTGAGCTACTTCGCGCGGCACGACGCGACCGAGATCGCGTGGCATGCGCGGTCGCTGTGGCGGCACATCGAGAGCACGGTGCCGGTGGTGCGCGCGCGCCCGTCACCGGTGGGCGACGGCCTGCAGGTGCTGGTGTACTCACCCGACCGCGCCGACCTCTTCGCCCGCATCTGCGGCTATTTCGACAGCGCCGGCTTCTCGATCCAGGACGCCAAGATCCACACCAGCAAGACGGGCTACGCGCTGGACACCTTCCAGGTCGTCAAGCCCGGCTACGAGAGCGACCAGGCCAGCTACCGCGACCTGATCTCGCTGATCGAGCACCAGATGAGCGCCGCGCTGGCCAGCACGGGCCCGCTGCCCGAGCCCAGCCGCGGCCGGGTGTCGCGCCGGGTCAAGTCCTTCCCGGTCACGCCGCGGGTGTCGCTGCGGCCGGACGAGCGTGCGCAGCGCTGGCTGCTCACCGTCAGCGCCAGCGACCGCTCGGGCCTGCTGTATGCGGTCGCCCGCGTGCTGGCGCAGCACCACGTCAACCTGCAGCTGGCCAAGATCACGACCCTGGGCGAGCGGGTGGAAGACACCTTCCTGGTCGACGGGCCGGTCTTGCAGCAAACGCGCGCGCAGCTGCAGATCGAGAGCGAGCTGCTGGACGCGCTGGCGTCGCCGAAATGACCCACCCCCGAAGCGGCTCCGCCGCCTCCCCCTCAAGGGGGCCATGCCAGCGGCCCGGCAGAGCCGGCTCCGCGGCGTGCGCTTGGGAACCTTCGCGTCGTCACTCATGAGCTTGAAGTCGATCGAGGCTCCGCGGTCGCTCGCCG
>CBIHPZ010000353.1:0-4859 GCA_966211865.1 uncultured Aquabacterium sp. | reverse complement strand
GTGGGGTGGCGGATGAAGTCGCGCATGAGCGGGCTCATGCCGATGCCCAGGGGCTCGTTGCGGGGCGGGATGGGTTGCTCGAACCAGCGTTGGTGGAGGGTGGCGAGTTCGCCGCTGCGCATCAGGCGGCGCAGGCTGCGGTCGACGGCGGCGCGGAGTTCGCGCTGGTCGTCACGTGCGGCGCTGAACATGACGGCGAAGGGCTCGACCGAGAGGTAGGGGCCGGTGATGCGCCAGGCGTCGGGGGTGCGGCTGCGGGCGCGCAGGCCGTGCAGGACGGTGTCGTCCTCGACGAAGGCATCGGCCTGTCCGCTTTCCATCAGCTCGAAGGCCTGCTGGCGGCTGGTGACGGGCAGGTAGCGGATGGCGGCGACGCTGGCGGAGAAGTTGGCGCGGACGGTGGCGGCGGTGGTGGTGCCTTCGACGAGGGCGACGGCATGGCCGCCGAGGTCCTTGAGCTGGCGCACGTCGAAGCCGCGGGCGAGCACGCGGCTGCCGGTGATGAAGTAGGGCAGGGAGAAGAGGAAGCCGTCGTCGCGGCGGGTGCGGGTGACGGTGGTGTTGCCGCATTCGAGGTCGATGCGGCGGTCCTGCAGGGCCTTGAAGCGCTCGCGGGTGTCGACCGGCAGGTATTCCAGCCTGGGGGCCGGGCCGCCGGCTTCCTTGTGCCAATCGGCCATGGCGCGTTCGCAGATCTCGATGGCGTAGCCCACGGGCTTGGATTGCCCGGGCCATTGGTAGGAGAAGGGAATTGCGTTGGGCCGGAAGCCGATGCGCAGCACCGCGGGCATGGCGGTGGTTGCCGACGAGGCAGAGGACCCGGCGGCCGAAGCCGCCGCGGAGGAAGTGGCCGCGCCGGCGGCCACGCAGGACAGGCTGAAGGCCGCGGCGGTGCCGGCGGCCAGCAGGGCACGGCGGGGGGTGCGCGCGGCCATGGGGCTCAGAAGCGGTGGCGCAGGCCCACGGCCAGGGCCGAGGCTTTCTGGCCGGCGGAGGCGGGCAGGCCGGCGAGCGTGGCATCGAAGGTGAAGCCCGAGGTCCGGTAGGCCAGGTTCTTCGGGTTGTCGACGACCTGGTAGACGGTGTAGACGACGGTGCGCTTGGACAGGTCGTAGGCGTAGGCCAGCGAGTAGTGGCGCGCGGTGCTGTCGCTCACGTCCTTGACCTTGCCCTGGCCGTAGGCCGCGTGCAGGCGCGACAGGCCCAGCTGCCAGACGCCGCCGAGCATGAACTCGTTGCGGTCGTCCTTGACCTTGACGGCACGGCTGTCGTTGCGGGTGCGCTGCAGCGCGCCCATCAGCTTGAAGTCGCCGATCGACCAGGTGCCGGCGACGAGGCCGATGGACTTGTCTTCCTGCTGCGGGTTGCCGGCGTCCTGCACGCCGTAGGCGGCCTCGAGGTTGATGGGGCCCGCGGCATAACGCACGTTGGCCGCGGCCAGGTGGTTGCCGCCGGTGGCGTTTTCGCCGAAGGCGACCATGCCGGTGACGGTGACGCCGCCGAACTTGGGCGACTGGTAGCGCACGCTGTTGTCGGCGCGGGAGAAGGTGCGCATGACGCCGGAGTTGTAGGCGCTGCCGTAGCCGGTGGTGTTGATGGCGGGGTCGTTGCGGTCCTGGGACTCGAGCACCGGGGTGTACTGGCGGCCCAGGGTCACGCTGCCCCAGGAGTTGCTGTTCAGGCCGACGTAGGTCTGGCGGTTCCAGAAGGCGGAGCTGGCGGCGCTGCCGGTGTCGGCGACGAAGCCGTGCTCCAGCACGAACACCGCGTTCAAGCCGCCGCCCAGGTCTTCATTGCCGCGAAAGCCCAGGCGGGAGCTGTTGGCGCCGCCGCTTTGCAGCCGCGTCTGGCGCGTGCCGGCCTTGCCGAATTCGACGAAGGCATCGACCACGCCGTACAGCGTGGCGTTCTGCGCCGCGGCCGGCAGCGGGGCGGTGGCCAGGAGGGTGGGGGCGGCGGCGGCTGCCAGCCAGGTGAGTTTGCGCACGGGTCGTTCTCCGGGGTTGTCGATGGCCGCGTTGAAACGGCGTTAGGAAGCACCGTGCGGCGGGCCGCACGGTGGAAGTCAAGCGGTACAGGGGCTGGCGGCGCGCGCTCAGCCGTCGACCAGGTGGCAGGCCGCGTGGTGGCCGGCGCCCAGGTCGTGCAAGGGCGGCGCCTCGCCGCGGCAGCGCGCGGTGGCCATCGGGCAGCGGGGGTGGAAGTGGCAGCCCGAGGGTGGGTTCAGCGGCGAGGGGATCTCGCCCTGGATGGCGGCGAAGCGCTTCTTGGCCACGGTGAGCGTGGGCGCCTCGGCCAGCAGCGCGCGGGTGTAGGGGTGGCGCGGCCGGGCGAAGAGCTGGCGCGCGGGCGCGGTCTCGACGATGCGGCCCAGGTACATCACCGCCACCCGGTCGGCCACGTGGTGCACCACGCCCAGGTTGTGGCTGATGAAGAGGTAGGCCAGGCCCAGGCGCTCGCGCAGGTCCAGCAGCAGGTTCAGCACCTGGCTCTGCACCGAGACGTCCAGCGCCGCCACCGCCTCGTCCAGCACGATGAAGCGCGGCTTCACCGCCAGTGCGCGCGCGATGCCGATGCGCGCCCGCTGGCCGCCGGAGAACTGGTGCGCAAAGCGATCGGCCATGTCGGCGCGCAGGCCCACCCGGTCCAGCAGGTCGGCGACGCAGGCCTCGCGGTCCTGCCGCGCGATGAGCCCATGCACCACCGGCGCCTCGCCGATCACGTCGCGCACCCGCAGGCGCGGGTTCAGCGAGGCATAGGGGTCCTGGAACACCATCTGCAGGCTCAGCTGGCGCTGCGTGGCTTCACGGCCTCGCAGCGCGGCCAGTGGCGGCAGCGGGGTGCCGTGGACCAGCCGCTCGCCGAGCGTCGGCGCGTGCAGGCCGATGGCGATGCGGCCCAGCGTGGATTTGCCGCAGCCCGATTCGCCCACCAGGCCCACCACCTCGCCTGCGTTGACGCTCAAGCTCACGTCGTGCAGCGCGCGCACCGGTGCCGGGCTGCGGCTGGGTGTGCGGCCGCGCAGCCAGGCCAGCGTGCTGGCCGCGTCGGCGCGGCGATGGAAATGCTTGCTGACCTGGCGCAGTTCCAGCAGCGGCGTGATGGTGTTCAGCATGGGGCGTGGTAGCAGCGCAGTTGGCGGCCATCGGGCCGGGGCAGCAGCAGCGGTTCCTGCGCGCAGTGCGCGCTGGCACGGTGGCAGCGGGGACGGAAGCCGCAACCGGGGTCGTTCGCGGGCGGCGCCTCGGCCGCGCGGATCTGCGGCAGGCGGGCGCCGCGGCTGTCCAGCGTGGGCACGCTGGCGATCAGGCCCTGGGTGTAGGGGTGCATCGGCGCGTTCAGCACCTGCTCGGTGCTGCCGTGCTCGACCATGCGGCCGGCGTACATCACGCCCACTTCATCGGCCAGGCCGGCCACCACCGAGAGGTCGTGCGTCACCCAGATCAGCGCCGTGCCCGAGCGTTCGCAGATCTTCTGCATCTCGGCCAGGATCTGGCCCTGCACCGTCACGTCCAGCGCGGTGGTGGGCTCGTCGGCAATGATCAGCTCGGGCTCGTTCAGCAGCGCGATGGCGATGGCCACGCGCTGCCGCATGCCGCCGGAGAGCTGGTGCGGGTAGCAGGCCAGGCGCTGCTCCGGCGCGGCAATGCCCACGCGCTGCAGCGCGGCCAGTGCGCGGTCGCGTGCCACGGCGCGCGACACGGGGCGGTGGGCCTGCACGGCTTCCAGCATCTGCGTGTCGATGCGCAGCACCGGGTTCAGGGTCATCATCGGGTCCTGGAAGACCATCGCGATGCGGTCGCCGCGCAGCCGGCGCCGCTCTTCGGCATCCATGGCCAGCAGGTCGCGGCCCTTGAAGGCGATGCGCCCGCCCACCACCTGGCCGGGCGGCTCGACCAGCCCCATGATCGACAGCCCGGTGATGGACTTGCCCGAGCCGGACTCGCCGACCAGGCCGAGTACTTTGCCCGGCATCAGCCGGAAGCTGACGCCATCGACCGCGCGGCTGAAGCCGCGCGTGGTGCGGAACCAGGTCTGCAGGTCCTGCACGTCGAGGGTGGGGGTGGTGTTCGTCATGCGGCCCTCGTTCATTCGCTGCGCAGGCGCGGGTTCAGCACGTCGCGCAGCTGGTCGGCGACCAGGTTGATGCACACGATGGCCACCAGCAGCACCAGGCCCGGGTAGACGCTGATCCAGTACTTGCCCGACAGCAGGTAGGTGTAGCCATTGGCGATGAGCAGGCCCAGCGAGGGCTCGGTCACCGGCAGGCCCACGCCCAGGAAGGACAGCGTGGCTTCCAGCGAGATGGCCGAGGCCACCTGCAGTGCCGCCACCACCACCAGCGAAGGCAGGCAGTTCGGCAGCAGGTGCTTCAGCACGATGCGCCAGCGCGGCAGGGCCAGCACCTGGGCCGCCTCGATGTACTCCTTGCGCCCTTCCACCAGCGCCACGCCGCGCACGGTGCGGGCGTAGTAGGCCCACTGCGCGCACACCAGCGCGGCCACCACCTTGCCCGTGCCCTGGCCGAGGATGGCGATGAGGATCAGCGCCACCAGCACCGCGGGAAAGGACAGCTGGGCGTCGACCAGGCGCATCAGCCAGGCGTCGGTCCGGCCGCCGGCATAACCCGCGAAAAGACCGACCAGCACGCCCACCGCCAGCGCCAGCACCGTGGCGCCGAAGCCCACGGCCACGCTGATGCGCAGGCCGTAGAGCATGGCCGAGACCAGGTCGCGCCCTTGCGCATCGGTGCCCAGCCAGTAGGTGATGCCGCTGGCGGGCGAGACGCTGCCCGGCGGCAGCCGGGCGTCCATCATGTCGACCTGGCCCAGGTCGTAGGGGTTCTGCGGCGCGATCCA
>CBIHPZ010000352.1:0-4864 GCA_966211865.1 uncultured Aquabacterium sp. | reverse complement strand
ACGTGAACCTGATCTGGATCTGGGGCCACCCCGAGGTCTACATCCTGATCCTGCCGTGCTTCGGCATCTTCTCGGAAGTGGTGTCCACGTTCAGCCGCAAGCGCCTCTTCGGCTATGCGTCGATGGTCTACGCCACGGTCGTGATCACCATCCTGTCGTACCTGGTGTGGCTGCACCACTTCTTCACGATGGGCTCGGGCGCCAGCGTCAACTCGTTCTTCGGCATCACGACGATGATCATCTCGATCCCCACCGGGGCGAAGATCTTCAACTGGCTGTTCACGATGTACCGCGGCCGCATCCAGTTCGAGGTGCCGATGCTGTGGACCGTGGGCTTCATGGTCACCTTCGTGATCGGCGGCATGACCGGCGTGCTGCTCGCCGTGCCGCCGGCCGACTTCGTGCTGCACAACAGCCTGTTCCTGATCGCGCACTTCCACAACGTGATCATCGGCGGCGTGCTGTTCGGCCTCTTCGCCGGCATCGTGTTCTGGTTCCCCAAGGCCTTCGGCTACAAGCTCGATCCGTTCTGGGGCAAGGTCTCGTTCTGGTGCTGGCAGCTGGGCTTCTTCTTCGCCTTCATGCCGCTGTATGTGCTGGGCCTGATGGGCGTCACGCGGCGCATGAGCCACTTCGACGATCCCTCGCTGCAGATCTGGTTCCAGGTGGCCGCCTTCGGCGCGCTGCTGATCGCCGCCGGCATCGGGGCCTTCTTCATCCAGCTGGTGGTCAGCTACCTGCGGCGTGAACAGCTGCGCGACGTGACCGGCGACCCCTGGGACGCCCGCACGCTGGAGTGGTCCACCTCGTCGCCGCCGCCGGACTACAACTTCGCGTTCACGCCGGTGGTGCACGACAACGACGCCTGGCACGACATGAAGCGCCGCGGTGCCCAGCGCCCGACGTCCGGCTTCAAGCCCATCCACATGCCCAAGAACACCGGCGCCGGCGTGATCATCGCGGGCCTGTCCACCGCCTTCGGCTTCGCGCTGATCTGGCACATGTGGCTGCTGGCGGGCCTGGCCTTCGCCGCGGTCGTGATCGCCGCGATCGTCCACACCTTCAACTACAAGCGCGACTTCCACATCCCCGCGGATGAAGTGACGCGCAGCGAAGACCGCCGCACGGCCGCGCTGGCCGCCGTGGCCGCACGGGCCTGAAGAGACGACACCATGTCCACGCTGAAACCCGCATACGCCGTCGGCGGCACCGGCACCGCCGCCGACGCGCCCGCCTTCTACGACAACGGCGACCACCACCCGCAGCAGGGCACGCTGCTGGGGTTCTGGCTGTACCTGATGAGCGACTGCCTCATCTTTGCCGTGCTCTTTGCGACTTATGCCGTGTTCGGCCGCAGCTACGCGGCGGGCCCGTCCGGCGCCGACCTGTTCGACCTGAAGCTGGTGGCGGTGAACACGGCGCTGCTGCTGCTGTCGTCCATCACCTACGGCTTCGCGATGGTCGGCGCGCAGCACAAGGCCAAGGGCGCGGTGCTGGGCTGGCTGGCCATCACCGGCCTGCTGGGCCTGGGCTTCCTGGGCATCGAGCTGTATGAATTCGCGCACCTGATCCACGAAGGCGCGGGCCCGCAGCGCAGCGCGTTCCTGTCGTCCTTCTTCACGCTGGTGGGCACGCACGGCCTGCACGTCACCTTCGGCACCATCTGGCTCGTCACGCTGATGGTGCAGGTGACCAAGCACGGACTGATCCCCGAGAACCAGCGCCGCCTGATGTGCCTGTCGATGTTCTGGCACTTCCTGGACGTGGTCTGGATCGGCGTCTTCACCTTCGTCTACCTGATGGGCTCCATGCCATGAGCACTGCTGCCGCACACCCCAACGATTCGCACGGCCACGGCCACGACGAGCACCATCACGACGATGGCGGTGGCTACCACTTCAGCACCAAGGGCTACGTCGTCGGCTTCCTGCTGGCGGTGGTGCTGACGGCCATCCCGTTCTGGCTGGTGATGGGTAAGGTGCTGCCCACGCCCGGCCTCACGGCCGCGGTGATCCTGGGCTTTGCCGCCGTGCAGATCGTCGTGCACATGATCTATTTCCTGCACATGAACTCGAAGATCGAGAGCGGCTGGTCCATGCTGGCGCTGATCTTCACCGGCGCGCTGGTGCTCATCATGCTGGCGGGCTCGATCTGGGTGATGTTCCACCTCAACGCCAACATGATGCCGGTGCACGACATGCGGGTGCGGCCATGACGACCAGTCCCCATCCTTCCGCCAACGCTTCCGCTTCGCGCGCCGAGGAAAGCCTCTCCTTCCGCGGCGGCCGCAACCGCCCGGTGCTGTGGGTGGCGCTGCTGCTGGCGGGCCTCTTCGCCTTCGCCGGCTGCATCGCGCTGGGCCTGTGGCAGGTCAACCGCCTGAACTGGAAGACCGACCTGATCGAGCGCGTGGACCAGCGCCTGAAAGCGGCGCCGGTTCCCGCGCCCGGCCCGGCCGAATGGCCCACGCTGAATGCCCAGGCCGCGGAGTACCGCCGCGTCACCCTGCACGGCCGCTTCGCGCACGACCTGGAAACCCTGGTCAGCGCCACCACCGCGCTGGGCAGCGGCTACTGGGTGCTGACGCCGCTGAAGACCGACGAGGGTTTCTGGGTGCTCGTCAACCGCGGTTTCGTGCCGCTGGACAAGCGCGACCGCGCGACCCGCGGCGAGCGCGATGCACAGGAAGGCCAACGCACCGTGTCCGGCCTGCTGCGCGTCACCGAGCCCGGTGGCCGCACCCTGCAGGCCAACGACCCCGCCGGCGGCCGCTGGTACTCGCGCGACGTGTCGGCCATCGCCATGGCCCGCGGCCTGGGCAACCATGCGCAGGGCGAACGCGCCGGCGCGGTGGCGCCCTACTTCGTGGACGTGGCCGCCGCCGACGACGCGCCGCTGGACTGGCCGCGCGCCGGCCTGACGGTGCTGCAGTTCAGCAACAATCACCTGATGTATGCGCTGACCTGGTTCGTGCTGGCCGCCATGGTGGCCGTGGGCCTCGGCTACGTCGTGGCCAGTGAAAACCGCGCCCAGCGCCGCCGCGCCGCCGCCGCCCAGGCGGACTAGACCCGGCCGACCAGCCCAGGCGACCCGGGCCCGGCCCCGAACCCCTGACGCCCATTGGACGCGACCACCGGCCAGACCCCCGACAAGCTGGCCGGCCGCAACAACCTGCTGCAGCTGATCCAGCTGCGCTGGCTGGCCGTGGCGGGCCAGCTCGTCACGATCCTCGCGGTGCACTTCGGGCTGGATGTGCCGCTGCCCCTGGGCGAGATGCTGGGGCTGCTGGCGGCGCTGGCCTTGTTCAACGCCTTGTGCTGGTTGCGCAGCGTCGCCACCTGGCGCATCAGCGACGTCGAGCTGATGGCCGGCCTGGTGGTGGACCTGGCGGTGCTGAGCGGCCAGCTGTACTTCGCCGGCGGCGTCACCAACCCCTTCATCTTCCTGTACCTGCTGCAGGTGGCGGTGGCCTCGGTGCTGCTGCGGCCCTGGCACGCGTGGACGGTCGTCGGCCTCGCCAGCCTGTGCTTCATCGGCCTCACCCAGTGGCACCGGCCGCTGCGCCTGTCGGGGCTGGAAGGCGCGGCGCTGTCGGCGCCCTACGTCGGCGGCCTGCTGCTGTGCTTCCTGCTGAACGCGGCGCTGCTGGTCACCTTCATCGTGCGCATCGAGCGCAACCTGCGCCAGCGCGACGCGCGCCTGGCCGACCTGCGCCAGCGCGCGGCCGAGGAAGAGCACATCGTGCGCATGGGCCTGCTCGCCTCCGGCGCCGCGCACGAGCTGGGCACGCCGCTGGCCACGCTGTCGGTGATCCTGGGCGACTGGTCGCGCATGGCGCCTTTCGCCGGGGAGCCCGAGCTGCGCGAGGAGATCGAGGAGATGCAGACCCAGCTGCAGCGCTGCAAGACCATCGTCAGCGGCATCCTGCTCTCGGCCGGCGAGGCGCGTGGCGAGGCGCCGGTGCAAACCACGCTGCATGCCTTCCTGGACGAGCTGGTGGCCCACTGGCGCCACACCCGCCCCGCCACGGCCGGCCTGCACTTCGACCGCGAGGGCCTGCCGGACCTGCCCATCATCTCGGACTTCGCGCTGCGCCAGATGATCGACAACGTGCTGGACAACGCGCTGGAAGCGGCGCCGCAGGCCGCGCCGCGGCTGGTGGCGCGTTGCGACGATGACGACGAGCTGCAGCTGCTGGTGCAGGACGAGGGCCCCGGTTTCGCGCCCGCGATGCTGGAGCGCTTCGGCAAGCCCTACCAGTCCAGCAAGGGCCGCGCGGGCGGCGGGCTGGGCCTGTTCCTGGCGGTCAACGTGGCGCGCGCGCTCGGTGGCCGCATCAGCGCACGCAACCGGCCCGAGGGCGGGGCCGAGGTCGAGATCACCCTGCCGCTCGCCGCGCTGGAGCCCCCGGAACCGGAAGACGACACCGGACCGGCCGAGCCCGGGGCGACGGCCGGCAGGCCCGGGAACGGCACGCCGTATTCTTGAGAAGATGGCGCCGATGACACCCGCCGATGAAGCCGAGCGCCTGCTGCTGATCGTCGAGGACGACGATGCCTTCGCGCGCTCGCTGCTGCGCTCGTTCGAGCGCCGGGGCTATCGCGTATTGCGAGCGGCCAGCCTGGACGAGGTGAACGCGCTGCTGCGCGAGCACCAGCCGGAGTTCGCGGTGGTGGACCTGCGCCTGGCCGGCGGCGCCTCGGGCCTGGCCTGCGTGCAGGCGCTGCACGAGCACGACCCGGCCACCGTCATCATCGTGCTCACCGGCTACGCCAGCATCGCCACGGCGGTCGAGGCCATCAAGCTGGGTGCGCGCCACTACCTGGCCAAGCCGGCCAACACCGACGACATCGAGGCCGCCTTC
>CBIHPZ010000351.1:0-4871 GCA_966211865.1 uncultured Aquabacterium sp. | reverse complement strand
GCATCGCCGTGCGGCCGCTGAGCCGCTACCACGCCGACCCGCAGCGTGCGCCGCGCGGGCTGCTGCTGGGCTATGCCTGCGTGAAGGAAGCGGCGATCGCGCCGGCGTTCGGGGTGCTGGCGGGGGTGATCGAGCGCGGCATGGCCTAGCGTCCTAAAGACGCGTCAGCTTTGAATGCCTGCGCCGGCGCGTGCCGGACGTTGCCTGCAGCGCGAGCTGCGCGCAGCGAGGAAGCTGATGCGGATTTCGTCGTTCGCACCGGGCCCGCGGCTTCCTAGACTGCAACGCCATCCCACCCGAATCCTGCGCCGCCGCCGGGGCATCGCACCGGTTGCGCGGTGCCGCCGCCCGCCATGAGCCTTGCGACTTCTTCCACCGCGCCCGAATCGGCGCGCCTGCCGCGGCCTTCGTCCCTGCGCGACGAGCGCCGGTCCACCTTCGAGGTGCGGCCTTTCCACGCCGCGCTGGGCGCCGAGCTGATCGGGCTGGACCTGGCCGCGCCGCTGCCCGAGGCCGACTTCGCCCGCGTCCACCGCGCCCACCTGGACCACCACGTGCTGGTGTTCCGCGACCAGCGCATCACGCCGCGGCAGCAGATCGATTTCAGCCGCCGCTTCGGCCCGCTGCAGATCCACGTGCTGCACCAGTTCCAGCTGCCGGGCCATCCGGAGGTGCTGGTGGTGTCGAACATCGTCGAGAACGGCAAGCCCATCGGCCTGGGCGATGCGGGCCACTACTGGCACTCCGACCTCTCGTACAAGGACAAGCCCAGCCTGGGCTCGCTGCTGCATGCGCAGGAGCTGCCGGCCGAGGGCGGCGACACGCTGTTCGCCAACATGCACCTGGCCTGGGACACGCTGCCGCCGGCCTTGAAGACGGTGGTGCACGGCCTGCGGGCCGAGCATTCCTACCTCGCGAAGTACGAGGAGCTGCGCGCCCGCAGCCCCTGGCGGCCGAAGCTCAGTGAAGCGCAGATCGCCGAGGTGAAGCCGGTGGAGCACCCGGTGGTGCGCACGCACCCCGAGACCGGCCGGCCGGCGCTCTTCGTCAGCGAGCATTTCACGACCCGCATCGTCGGCCTGCCCGAGGACGAGAGCCGCGACCTGCTGGCCCAGCTCTTCGCGCACAGCGTGAAGCCCGAGCATGTGTACCGCCACCGCTGGCAGCCGCACGACCTCGTGTTCTGGGACAACCGCTCGGTGATGCACCTGGCCGCCGGCACGCCGGACCACCTGCGCCGGCGCCTGAACCGCACCACCATCGAAGGCGACGTGCCGTTCTGAAGCACCGCGGGCCGCCACGGCCCGGCACCCCGCACCACAACAACCCAGGACCGTCGTTCCCATGTCCCGCACCACCCGCCGCCGCGCCAGCGCGGCCCTGGCGATCGCCGCCGGCTTGTCGCTCTTCGCTGCCAGCAGCGCCCAGGCCGCCGAAGGCCGCATCCGCATCGCCGAGCAGTTCGGCATCGTCTACCTGCTGCTGAACGTGGCGCAGGACCAGGACCTGATCGAGAAGCACGGCAAGGCCGCCGGGCTGGATGTGAAGGTGGAGTACGTGAAGCTTTCTGGCGGGGCGGCGGTGAACGAGGCGCTGCTGTCCGGCTCCATCGACGTCGGTGGCGCCGGCGTCGGCCCGCTGCTGACCTTGTGGGACCGCACGCTGGGCAAGCAGAACGTGCGCGGCATCGCGTCGCTCGGCAATTTCCCGTACTACCTGACGACAAACAACCCGGCGGTGAAGACCATCGCCGACTTCACCGACAAGGACCGCATCGCGCTGCCGGCGGTGGGCGTGTCGGTGCAGTCGCGCATCCTGCAACTGGCGTCGGCCAAGCAGTGGGGCGACGCGCAGTGGAACCGGCTGGACAAGCTGCAGGTGGCGCTGCCGCACCCCGAGGCCACGGCCGCCATCATCAAGGGCGGCACCGAGATCACCGGCCACTTCGGCAACCCGCCGTTCCAGGAGCAGGGCCTGGCCGGCAACCCCAACGCGCACATCGTGCTGAAGAGCTACGACGTGCTGGGCGGGCCTTCTTCCGCCACGGTGCTGTACAGCACCGAGAAGTTTCGCAAGGACAGCCCCAAGACCTACCAGGCCTTCGTCGGCGCGCTGAACGAGGCCGCTCAACTCGTGCGCAAGGACCCCGAGAAGGCGGCGGACATCTTCATCCGCACCAACAAGAGCAACGTCGACCGCGCGCTGCTGCTGAAGATCATCAGGAGCCCGGAAGTGGAATTCAAGCTGGCGCCGCAGAACACCTACGCGCTGGCCGATTTCATGCACCGCATCGGCGCCATCAAGAACAAGCCGGCCAGCGCGAAGGACTATTTCTTCGACGACCCGCACAACGCGGCGGCCAACTGAACCTGAAGCGCCGCCATGAACGCCGCCATCGTCACGCCCTTGCCGGACCGGCCCGACCGGTCTCCCGCGCAGCTGCAGGTGCGCGACCTGACCCTGCAGTACGCCACGCACGACCGCGTGGTGCGGGCCACCCACCAGGTGGGCTTCGACGTGCACCGCGCCGAACGCTTCGTGCTGCTGGGCGCCTCGGGCTGCGGCAAGTCGTCCATCCTGAAGGCGGTGGGCGGCTTCGTGGCGCCGGCCGCCGGCAGCATCCGCCTGGACGGCGAGCCGGTGCAGGGCCCGGGCCCCGACCGCATCGCCGTGTTCCAGGAGTTCGACCAGCTGCCGCCGTGGAAGACGGTGCTGGAGAACGTGGCGTTTCCGCTGCGCGCGGCGCGCCGGCTGCCGCGTGCCGAAGCACGCGACCGTGCCCTGGACGCGCTGCGCAAGGTGGGCCTGGCCGACTTCGCCAACGCGTACCCGCACACGCTGTCCGGCGGCATGAAGCAGCGCGTGGCGATTGCGCGAGCGCTGGCCATGGCGCCCAAGGTGCTGCTGATGGACGAGCCCTTCGCCGCGCTGGACGCGCTGACCCGCCGCCGCATGCAGGAAGAGCTGCTGGCGCTGTGGGACGAGGCGCGCTTCACGCTGCTGTTCGTCACCCATTCGATCGAGGAGGCGCTGGTGGTGGGCCACCGCATCCTGGTGCTGTCGCCGCGGCCGGGGCGGGTGAGGGCTGAACTGAATGCCCACGACTTCGACCTGGCCTCGGCCGGCAGCCCGGCCTTCCAGGCGCAGGCGCAGCGCATCCATTCACTGCTGTTCAATGACGCCGCCCAGGCCGACCGGAGCCTGGCCGCATGAAGACCGCACGCACCTTGTCCTTCGTCGCTGCCAACGAACAACTGCCGGTGCCGCCGCTGCGGGCGGAGCTGGAACACGAGTTGCCGCCGCTGGACGCGCAGGCCGTGCTGGTGCGGCCGCGCACTTGGCTTGACAGGGCGTGGCAGCACGCCGCGGTGCGCCAGGGCGTGATCGTGGCCGCGCTGGCGCTGCTGTGGGACATCGTCGCCCGGCTGGCCGACAACGAACTGCTGCTGCCCAGCTTCACGCAAACCGCCCGCGCGCTGGTGGCCGGCATCGCCAGTGGCGAATTGGTCGAGAAGGCCGGCATCTCCATCGGCCTGCTGCTGCAGGGCTACGCGCTGGGCGTGGCGGCGGCCCTGGGGCTCACCGCGCTGGCCGTCTCCACGCGGGTGGGCCGCGACCTGCTGGCCACGCTCACCGCCATGTTCAACCCCTTGCCCGCCATCGCGCTGCTGCCGCTGGCGCTGCTGTGGTTCGGGCTGGGCCGCGGCAGCCTGGTCTTCGTGCTGGTGCATTCGGTGCTGTGGCCGCTGGCGCTGGCCACCTTCGCCGGCTTCCAGGCGGTGCCCGACAACCTGCGCATGGCCGGCCGCAATTACGGCCTGCGCGGCCTGCGCTACGTGCTGCAGATCCTGGTGCCCTCGGCGCTGCCGGCCATCCTGTCGGGGCTGCGCATCGGCTGGGCCTTTGCGTGGCGCACCTTGATCGCGGCGGAGCTGTTCTTCGGCGCCTCGTCCGGCCGTGGCGGCCTGGGCTGGTACATCTTCCAGAACCGCAACGAACTGCTGACCGACCGCGTCTTCGCCGGCCTGGCCTGCGTGGTCCTGATCGGCCTGGTGGTGGAGCGGCTGGTGTTCGACACGCTGGAACGGCTGACCGTGCGGCGCTGGGGCGTGCAGCGCTGACCCTGTGTTGCAGCAGGGTGCGCTGCCCCTGCTAACCTCGCCCGGCCATGACAGCTGCCGCCCCATTGCCTGCCGAGATCCACGTGGCCTGCCTGTGCGCCGCCTGGTGCCGGGTTTGCGAAGGCTATGCGCCGGTCTTCGACGACGTGCGCCGCAGCTGGCCGGGCCCGGGGCCGCTGGTGTGGCACTGGATCGACATCGAGGACCAGAGCGACCTGGTGGGCGACCTGGACATCGAGACCTTCCCGATGCTGCTGGTGGCTGATGCGCAGGGCGTGCGCTTCGCCGGGCCGGTGACGCCCGAAGCCCACACGCTGCGCCGCCTGCTGAAGGCCCTGCTGGACCCGCACGACGCGCCGGCCCACCGGCCGCCGGTGCCGGAGGCGGTGGCCGCGCTGGGCCGCCGGCTGTGCACGGGTGCCTAGCGCCTGAATGACGTGGCCGCGGCCATGGCGGCTCACCGCGCCCAGCCCAACACCGCCAGCCCCAGCACCGCCAGCACGTAGGCCGCCGCCACGGCGGCCAGCCAGCGCCGGCCCTGGCCGCGGCGCGCCAGCCAGGCGCCTGCCAGCGGCAGCGCCTGCGCGGCATGCATGCCGACGAAGTGCGCCGGGCGAAGGTCGTCCTGCAGGTGCCAGCCCAGCAGCGGCAGCCCCGGGGCCGTGGACGGCAGCTGGCCCGACAGGACCATGCCCACGCCGCCGCCCAGCACGAAGGCGAGCACCAGGCCGGCGATGACGGCCAGGCGCA
>CBIHPZ010000350.1:0-4881 GCA_966211865.1 uncultured Aquabacterium sp. | reverse complement strand
TGCGCGACGTCGGGCAGCGCGCGCCCTACATGCACGCCGGCCAGTTCGACAGCCTGGAAGCGGTGGTGGCGCACTACGCCCAGTCCCCGCCGGCCGCCATCGGGCATTCGGAACTGGCGCCGCAGGGCAAGGCTGCCGGCCACCACATCAGCATCCGGCTCACCGAATCGGAGGTCCACGACGTGGCGGCTTTCCTGCGCACCTTGTCGGGTCCGGTGCAGGCGCCAGGGCTGGCGCGGCCCGCGCCGTAGGCCACGCGGTCGACGCACACGGCGGTTCGATGCCAAGGCGCCCAGCCGGGGCCGGGCACGTGCGTTGCCTGCGGCACGCGTGGCCGCCCACTTCTTACCGCCCCAGCGCGCCAGGCACACGGCGCACCTGGTCCTGGCGCGCGCGCCCGGCTGGCGCCGGGGGGCGCGGCCCCGCCCCGCCTGGGCGACAGAACTCGCGCTGCGTGCGCGCCGGCTCTTCCTGCTGAAGCTGGTCGGCACCTCGGGCCTCGTCGGCCTGTTCTTCATCGCCTACTTCGCGCTGCTGCGCGACCCGGACCGGCCGGTGTTCGCCATGCCGCTCACGGCCCTGGACCACGCGCTGCCGTTCCAGCCGGCGATGCTGTATGCCTACCTGTCGCTGTGGCTCTACGTCGGCACGGCGCCGGGGCTGCTGCTGACGCTGCGTGAACTGCGGGCCTACGCGCTCTGGGCCGCGGGCCTGGCCGCGGTGGGGCTGGGCATCTTCCATCTGTGGCCCACCACCGCGCCGACGCTGACCCTGGACGTTAGCGCCATCGCCGGCTTCCAGCTGCTGCAGGGCGTGGACGCGCCGGGCAACGCCTGCCCGTCGATGCACGTGGCCTTCGCGGTGCTGTCCTTCGCCTGGATCCACCGCATCCTGAAGCAGGCCCGCGCGCCCCGGCTGCTGCACGGGCTGAACCTGCTGTGGTTCCTGGCCATCAGCTGGTCCACCCTGGCGATACGCCAGCACGTGGTGCTGGACGTGGTGGCCGGCGCGCTGCTGGGCGCGCTGTTCGCGGTGCTGTCGATCCGGTTCTGGAACGCGAAGTAAGGGGCGCGGAGCCGGGCTCACGTGTTCACGTGGCCGCGTGTTCACTCGGTCGCATGGCGCGGCGGGCGCGGGGCGAAACCTACACGGCGGACCCGCTCTCGCCGCCGCTCGGCACGCAGGCCAGCGGATCGTCCGGCGCCGCGGTGACGATGGACTTCAAGGGTGGTTCCGCCATGCGCAGGCGGTCCGGGTCCGGCCGCGGGCGGCGCAGGTCGGCGCGGCGCTCGAAGGCGCTTTCCAGCGCGGCCGACGCGCCCAGCAGCGCCCCGTCGCCGCGGAAGCGCCCCACCACCTGCAGCCCGAAAGGCATGCCCTGCCCGTCCACACCGCAGGGCAGGCTGATGGCCGGGTGCGTGGTCAGCGTGACGACGTAGGTCAGCGCCAGCCAGCGGTAGTAGTTGTCCTGCGCGCGGCCGTCCACCACCGCGGCATGCGGCTGGATCCACGGGAAGGGCGAGACGGGCGTGGTGGGCGACAGCAGCACGTCGAAGTCGTCGAACACCCGCTGGAAGCGCTGCACCACGCGGGTCTGCTCGGCCTGGGCCCAGGCCACGTCCGCCAGGCTCATGCGCGCGCCCATCTCGTAGTTGCTGCGCGGGTTGGGGCCCAGGCTGTCGGGGTCGCGCTCGTAGGTGGCGCGCATGCCGGCCACGAAGGCCTCGGCGCGCAGCACGTCGAAGCAGCGGTGCACCTCGCCCAGCTGCAGCTTCACCGGCTCGCAGGCGGCCAGCAGCGGCCGGATGGCGTCGATGCGGCGGCGGAAGGCTTCGCGGATGCCGGGGTCGACGTCGCAGCAATCGAAGTCTTCGGTGCAGGCCACGCGCAGCCGCGACAGGTCCACCGCGCCCGGCTGCAGGAAGGCCAGCGGATCGAGGGGATGACTCAAGGGATCCCCGGCATGCGGCCCGGCCGAGGCGGCCAGCTGCAGGCAGGCATCGGCCACGCTGCGGCCCATCGGGCCCACCACCGAGATGGGCGACCAGCCCAGGCTCTTGCGCACGCTGGGCACCACGCCGGGCGAAGGCCGGAAGCCCACCACGCCGCACTTGGCCGCGGGAATGCGCAGCGAGCCGCCGGTGTCCGAGCCGGTGCACAGCGGCAGCAGGTCCAGCGCCAGCGCCGCGGCCGATCCGCCGGACGAGCCACCGGCGTTCAGGTTGGTGTTGAACGGGTTGCCGGTGGCGCCCCACACCGGGTTGCGTGAATTGGCGCCCGCGCCCATCTCCGGCACGTTGGTCTTGCCCGCCACGATGGCCCCGGCGCGCCGCAGCCGCGCCACCAGCTCGATGTCCTGCGCCGGCACGTGGTTGCGCAGGCTGGGCGTGCCCTGTGTGCACAGCAGGCCCGCAGCGGGCTCCAGGTCCTTCACGCCCAGCGGCAGGCCGTGCAGCAGGCCCAGCGGCTCGCCGCGCAGCACCGCGCGTTCGGCGGCGCGGGCTTCGTCGCGCGCCCGGTCGAAGCAGGTGGCGGTGACGGCGTTGACGAAGGGGTTCAGCCGCTGGATGCGCTCGATGCAGGCCTCCAGCAGTTCGACCGGGGAAATCTCCCGCGCGCCGATCAGGCGCCGCAGCTCCACGGCCGACAGTTCGGGCAGCGTGGGGGAGGCCGCGGTGGCGTTGCTAACGCGATTCATGGGCGGCCACCTTCAATCGGGTTCGATGTTGGCGCGCCGCGCCACGGCGCGCATCAGCGGCAGTTCGCGGTCGATCTGCGCGGCGGCGGCGGTGGAAGCGCTGAAGGCCGGCTCGGCGCCATTGGCCAGCATGGCGTTGCGGGCCTCGGCGCTGGCCATGATGGTCTCCAGGGCCTTCTCCAGGCGCGCCCGCACCGGCGCCGGCGTGCCCTTGGGCGCGGCCAGCATGATCCAGGTGTCCAGGTTGACCTCGGGGTAGCCGGCCTCGGCGAAGCTGGGCACGTCCGGCAGCTGCGCGGCACGCTTGGCGGTCGTCACGGCAATGGCCTTGATCTTCCCGGACTTCAATTGCGGGATGGCGGCGGTCACGGTGTCGAAGGAATACGGCACCTGGCCGCCGATCAGGTCGGTCATCGCCGGGCCGCTTCCTTTGTAGGGTATGTGCGTCATCTTGCCGCCCACGGCCTGCAGCACGATCTCGGCCGCGAAGTGCGAGGTGGTGCCGCTGCCGAAGGACGCGTAGGCCAGCTTGCCCGGCGCCGCCTTCACCGCGGCCACGAAGGCCTTCACGTTGTCGGCCGGCGCGTCCTTGTTGGCGATCAGGATCAGCGGGATGCGGGCGACGATGGCGATGGGGTCGAAGCTCTTCACCGGGTCGTACGGCAGGTTCGTGCGGATGGCCGGGTTGACCGTGAAGGTGGAGGGGGAGCTCACCAGCAGCGTGTAGCCATCGGCCGGCGCCTTGGCCACGGCCGAGGCGCCCAGCACCGTGCCCGCGCCGGCGCGGTTGTCGATCACCACCGGCTTGCCCAGCTGGTCCGACAGGCGCTTGCCGATGAGGCGGCCCAGCACGTCGGCGCTGCCGCCGGGCGGGAACGGGATGATGAGCGTGATGGGCTTGGACGGGTAGGCCTCATCGGCTGGGGCCGCTTGGGCTGCCTGGACCGCAGGCGGCGCCAGGGCGGCCGTGGCCAGTGCCAGCGCGCCCAGGAAGACGGCGCGCCGCCGCGGTGCGCGCGCCGGCATGCAGGCCGGCTTGAACGTGTGGGCGGGCAACAGGCTCGGGTCGTGCGTCACGGCCATCTCCGAAAGAGGATGGCCGGATGCTAGGAACTGGCTTGCCGTGCAGCAAGCACAAGGCCTTGAAAGCTTCGTTGCCGCCATCGCAACGCTGCGCCAGACTCCGAGGCCATGGCCACATCCCCCAAGCGCCCCAAGAATCCCCGCCCTGCGCGCCTGCGCAGCCCTGCCCCCCAGGCCGTGAACCAGCGCGTGCTGCAGGAAGTGTCGCTGCGCTATTTCATCGAGGTGGTGCACGCCGGCTCGGTGACCGAGGCGGCCGCGCGGCTGGACGTGGCGCCCTCGGCCGTCAGCCGGCAGATCGCGCGGCTGGAGCGTGAGCTGGACACGCTGCTCTTCGAGCGCAAGGCCCGCGGCATGCAGCTGAATTCCGCCGGCGAGCTGCTGGCCGCGCATGCGCGCCGCGCCTGGGCCGACATCGAGCGCGTCACGGAGGACATCCTCGCCCTGCAGGGCCTGCGCATGGGCAAGGTGCAGCTCGCCAGCTCCGAAGGCTTCGCGTACGAGTTCCTGCCCACCATGGTGGCGCAGTTCCAGGCCAAGGCGCCGGGCATCCGCTTCTCGCTGGACCTGTGCACGCAGGCCGAGGTGGTGCGCCGCGTGCGCGAAGGCGAGGCCGACATCGGCATGACGGTGAGCATGCGGTCCGAGCACGGCCTGGCGGTGGAGCTGCGCCACCCATCGCCCGTGATGGCGGTGGTGGCGCCCGGGCATCCGCTGGCCGGGCGGCGCCACCTGGCGCTGGCGCAGGTGGTGGCCTACCCGCTGGCGCTGCCGGCGCCGGTGTCCACCCTGCGGCAGCTGCTGGACATCAGCTGCAGCCGCCAGGGCCTGCCCTGCGAGGCCGTCTTCACCAGCGACCACCTGTACCCGCTGGTGCACTACGCGGCCGCCACGCAGGCCGTCACCTTCTGCGGCGAAACCGCGCTGCGCCTGCAGCTGGACATGGGCCTGGTGCAGGCCATTCCACTGCGCGACCGCGAGATGAACGAGCGCCACATCGAAGTGCACACGCTGGCCGGCCGCCACCTGCCGCAGGCGGCGCGGGCCTTCGTCGACCACCTGCGGCAGGCGCTGTCGGCCTGAGATGGCCCCGGCGCCGC
>CBIHPZ010000349.1:0-4915 GCA_966211865.1 uncultured Aquabacterium sp. | reverse complement strand
TGTACAGCGCGATGCCGACCGCGCCGAAGGACATCAGCGCGATGAGTGCGAACGCGCCGGCGCCCGGCTGCCGCGCCCCGGCCATCAGGCCACTTCGGCGATCAGCTCGATCTCGACGCAGGCGCCCATCGGCACCTGCGCCACGCCGAAGGCGCTGCGGGCATGGGCGCCGATCTCGGGCCCGAACACCTCGCCGATGAACTGCGAGGCGCCGTTGGTCACCAGGTGCTGTTCGGTGAAGGTGGCGGTGGAGTTCACCAGGCTCATCAGCTTGACGATGCGCGTCACCTTGTTCAGGTCGCCCACCGCGGCGTGCAGGGTGCCCAGCAGGTCGATGGCGATGGCGCGGGCGGCGGCCTGGCCTTCCTCGGTGCCCATGGTCAGGCCCAGCTGGCCGACCCAGGGCTTGCCGTCCTTCTTCGCGATGTGGCCGGACAGGAAGACGAGGTTGCCGGTGCGCACGAAGGGCACGTAGGCGGCAGCGGGAATCGCGACGGGCGGCAGCGTGATGCCGAGTTGCTGGAGCTTGTCGTAGACGGACATGGTGATGCCAAAGGTGAGGGTGGTGAAGCCGTCCCGGCGCCTGCCCGGCGGTCCCTTGTGAGGGCCGCGATGGTCTGGCGGTGGGCGGCTCGGCGAGGGTGGGCGGCGATCCTACACTGCGCCCTTATGCCGACACCGGGGACCACCCAGGGATGGCGCATCGCGGCAGGGGGAGGGGCCTGGCTGGCGGGCATGGCGCTGCAACTGCAGCAGCCGTGGCTGTGGCCGCTGGCGCACTACAGCTTGATGGTCGCGGGCGCGCTGCTGCTGATTGCGCTGGCGATCGGCGGCCGGCGGCATGCGGCGCTGCGTGTGGCCTTGCCGCTCGGCCTGGCCCTGCTGGCCTTCGGCAGCACCGGTTGGCGCGCCTCGCTGCAACTGGCGGACCGGCTCGATGCATCGCTCGAAGGCCGCGAGCTGCTGGTGACCGGCGTGGTGTCGTCGCTGCCGCAGACCGGCCCCACCGGCACGCAATTCCGCTTCGACGTTGAATCCGCGCTGGCCGATGACGCGGCGGTGCGCCTGCCCGCCAGCCTGGCGCTGGGCTGGTTCGCCACCGAAGCGGACGACACGCCGGCCGCCGCGCTGGTGGCCGGCCAGCGCTGGCGCCTGCCGGTGAAGCTGAAGCAGCCGCACGGCGCGATGAACCCGCACGGCTTCGACGGCGAGCTGTGGCTGTGGGAGCAGGGCGTGGGCGCCACCGGCTTCGTGCGCAGCAGCGGCCGCGGCGCGGCGCCCAAGCTGCTGGCCGAAGGCGTGGCGCACCCGGTCGAACGCCTGCGCCAGCGGTTGCGTGACGCGCTGCTGCGCACGGTGGGCGACCCGCGCACCGGCGGCGTCCTGGCCGCGCTGGTGGTGGGCGACCAGCAAGCCATCGGCCGCGAGGACTGGGACCTCTACCGCGCCACCGGCGTGGCGCACCTGATGAGCATCAGCGGCCTGCACGTCACGATGTTCGCGTGGCTGGCCGGCCACGTGGTGGGTTGGGCATGGCGCCGTGTGCCCGGCGCTTCGCTGCGCCTGCCCGCGCGGGTGGCGGGCCACTGGGGCGGGCTGCTGGCGGCCTTCGGTTATTCGCTGCTGGCGGGCTGGGGCGTGCCGGCCCAGCGCACGGTGATGATGCTGGCGGTGGGCGTGCTGCTGCGCAGCGCCGGATGGCGCTGGCCCTGGCTGCTGGTGCTGGTGATGTCGGCGGTGGCGGTGACGGCGCTGGACCCGTGGTCGCTGCTGCAGCCGGGCTTCTGGCTGTCCTTCGCGGCGGTGGGATTGCTGCTGGCTTCCGAAGCGCCACGCGACAACGGCCCGCCACCCGGCCGCGGCTGGCGCGCGGCTTTGGGCGGCATGGTGCGCGCGCAGGCAGTGGCCACGGTGGGGCTGGCGCCGCTCACGCTGGTGTGCTTCCAGCAGCTGTCGCTGGTCGGCTTCGTGGCCAACCTGGCGGCGATTCCGCTGGTCACGCTGCTGATCACGCCGCTGGCCTTGCTGGGCGTGCTGGCGGCGCCGCTGTGGTGGCTGGCGGCGCTGCTGGTGCGCGCGCTGGGCCAGGGGCTGGCCTTGCTGGCGGCCTGGCCCGGGGCGGTGTGGTCGGTGGGCGTGGCGCCGGCCTGGGGCATTGCCAGCGGGTTGGCAGCCGCACTGCTGTTGCTGCTGCCGGTGCCCCGCCGGGTGCGCTGGCTCGCGCTGCCGCTGGCCCTGCCGCTGCTGGTGCCGAGCCTCGAACGCCCCGCGCCCGGCCATTTCGAGCTGGTGGCCGCCGACGTGGGGCAGGGCACCGCGGTGCTGGTGCGCACGCAGCACCACCTGCTGCTGGTGGACGCCGGCCCGCAGTACTCGGCCGAGAACGACGCCGGCCACCGCGTGCTGCTGCCCCTGATGCAGGCGCGAGGCGAATCGGCCCTGGACCTGCTGCTGCTGAGCCACCGCGACCTCGACCACGTGGGCGGTGCCGCGTCGGTGATGGTGGTGAAGCCACCGGCACGCCTGCTCAGTTCGCTCGAAGCAGAGCATCCGCTGCACGCCCAGGCGAAGCTCTCCGAACGCTGCCTTGCCGGCCAGTCCTGGCAGTGGGATGGCGTGCGCTTCGAGGTGCTGCACCCGCTGCCGGGTGATGAGCTGCTGGGCCGCAAGCCGAACGCGATGTCCTGCGTGCTGCGCGTGTCCGACCCGCGCGGCGGCAGCGCGCTGCTGCCCGGCGACCTCGAGGCCGAGCAGGAAGCGGAGCTGCTTCGGCGCAGCCCGCCCGGCAGCCTGCGCAGCGACCTCCTCATCGTGCCGCACCACGGCAGCCGCACCTCGTCGACCGAGGCCTTCCTGCGCGCGGTGCAGCCCCGGCTGGCGGTGGTGCAGGCCGGCTACCGCAGCCGCTTCGGGCATCCCGCACCCGACGTGATGGCGCGTTATGCATCCCTGGGCATACCCGTGGTTCGCACGGATCGTTGCGGCGCTTTGCTGTGGCACGATGGTGCGGCGACATGCACCCGGGACGTGCGCCGGCGGTACTGGCACTGGCAAGCGCCAGTTGCTGGTGCGGCAGGCACCGAAACGGGTCCGCCGGCGGCCAACGAAGGCGCGCCGGCCCGGTTGCAGGGTGTTTCGCGAGGTGGTGCGAACGTTGCTATTCCAGCGGCAGGAGAAGGCAAACAATGAAACCGAGCTTCGACGAGATGCAAGCCACCGCCGCCGCGGTGCGGCCGCACTACCGCGGCTTCGACCGTTGGCTGGGCCAGCAGCCGCGCGAGCTGATGGCCGCGCGCCGCGAGGAAGCCGAGATGATCTTCCGCCGCGTCGGCATCACCTTCGCCGTCTACGGCGCCAAGGACGAGGACGGCTCCGGCACCGAGCGCCTCATTCCCTTCGACCTGATCCCCCGCATCATTCCCCACGACGAGTGGCAGGCCATGCAGGCCGGCCTGGTGCAGCGGGTGACGGCGCTGAACCGCTTCATCCACGACGTCTACCACGGCCAGGAAATCCTGAAGGCCGGCATCGTGCCTTCCGAGCAGGTGCTGAAGAACGCGCAGTTCCGGCCCGAGATGATGGGCGTGGACGTGCCGCGCGGCCTGTACTCGCACATCGCCGGCATCGACATCGTGCGCGCGGCGCAGCCTGATGGCAGCGGCACCTACTACGTGCTGGAAGACAACCTGCGCGTGCCCTCGGGCGTGAGCTACATGCTCGAGAACCGCAAGATGATGATGCGGCTCTTCCCCGAGCTGTTCGCCTCGCACCGCATCGCGCCGGTGGCGCATTACCCCGACCTGCTGCTCGAAACCTTGCGCGACGTCGCGCCCGCATCGGTCAACGACCCGACCGTGGTGGTGCTGACCCCCGGCATGTACAACAGCGCCTACTTCGAGCACGCCTTCCTGGCGCAGCAGATGGGCGTGGAGCTGGTGGAGGGGCAGGACCTCTTCGTGAAGGACGGCTTCGTCTACATGCGTACCACCCAGGGGCCGAAGCGGGTGGACGTGATCTACCGCCGCGTCGACGACGACTTCCTCGACCCGCTGGCCTTCCGCCCCAATTCCACGCTGGGCTGCGCCGGCCTGCTGGACGTCTACCGCAAGGGCAACATCACGCTCAGCAATGCCATCGGCACGGGCATCGCGGACGACAAATCGATCTATCCGTACGTGCCGAAGATGGTCGAGTTCTACCTGGGCGAAAAGCCGATCCTGGAGAACGTGCCCACCTACCTGTGCCGCGACAAGCAGGACCTGCAGTACGTGCTGGACCACCTGGGCGAGCTGGTGGTGAAGGAAGTGCACGGTGCCGGCGGCTACGGCATGCTGGTGGGTCCCGCGGCCAGCAAGGCCGAGATCGAGGAATTCCGCGCCCAGCTGGTGGCCAACCCCAGCAACTACATCGCGCAGCCCACGCTGGCCTTGTCCACCTGCCCCACCTTCGTCGAGCGCGGCATCGCGCCGCGCCACATCGACCTGCGGCCCTTCGTGCTGTCCGGCAAGACGGTGCAGATGGTGCCGGGCGGGCTGACCCGCGTGGCGCTGAAAGAGGGCTCGCTGGTCGTCAATTCATCGCAGGGCGGCGGCACCAAGGACACCTGGGTGCTGGAAGACGACCCCGGGCGCGACACGATGCCGGGGGCGCTGGAGCCGATGTCGCAATCACAGTCGCAATCCCAGGGCGGGCAGTCTCAATCGCAACGTCAAGCTTGATCGGGGGGAAAGAAGAATGCTGTCGCGTACCGCTGATCACCTGTTCTGGATGGCTCGCTACATGGAGCGGGCCGAGAACACCGCACGCATGTTGGACGTGAATTACCAGACCTCGCTGCTGCCGCAGTCGGCCGACCGGGCCGAGCAGGGCTGGCAGGGCGTGCTGGGCATTTCCGAGCTGACGCAGGCCTTCCAGA
>CBIHPZ010000348.1:0-4928 GCA_966211865.1 uncultured Aquabacterium sp. | reverse complement strand
CGGCCAGCGTGCCGCACAGGTCCACCGCACAGCCCTGTTGCGCCAGGTGCGTGCGCAGCCCAGCGGCAATGCCCTCGTCGTCCTCGATCACCAGCACGCGCATGGCGCCGGATTTTGCGCCGCACGGCACGCCGGCCGCCGCGCGGCAAGCGCCCGGCCGGGTTGCAACCATCGGTTAAGACTGGCTTAAGCGGCCCTGCCTAAGGTGCCGCCCGATGCAAGCTTCGACGCACCGCCTGCCCGCCCTCGTGAGCGTGGTGGGCCTCATCGCGCTGTTGGCCTGGGACCGCAGTTCCGGCGACCTGCTGGTGGCGCAGCTGGCGGGCAGCGCGCACGGCTTTCCGCTGCGCGACCACTGGCTGCTGGCCACCGCCCTGCATGAAGGCGGGCGGCGTGTGTCCTGGGCCGTGGCCTTCATGCTCTGCGTGGGCGTGTGGTGGCCGCTGGGCTCGCTGCAGGCGCTGGACCTGCCGCGCCGCCTGCAGCTGGCCGCCGGCAGCCTGGCCGCGGCGCTGTTCGTCAGCGCGCTGAAATCCGTCAGCGCCACCAGCTGCCCCTGGGACCTGCAGGAATTCGGCGGCCTGGCGCAGCACCTGGGCCACTGGGCCGGCTTCTGGCACGCCGACGGCGGCACCGGCCGCTGCTTTCCGGCCGGCCACGCCAGCGCCGGCTTCGGCTTCCTGGCCGCCTGGTTCGCCTGGCGGCCGGTGGACCCCGCGCGGGCGCGGCGCTGGCTGCTGGGCGCGTTGCTGTCGGGCCTGGTGCTGGGCCTGGCGCAGCAGTGGCGCGGTGCGCACTTCATGAGCCACACGCTGTGGAGCGCATGGCTATGCTGGAACGTGGGCTGGGCAGCGGACGCCTTGCGCGCCGCCTGGGCCCCCGACGACAGGGCGGCCGACCCGTCCCTGGCAGGAGACGTGGCATGACGCCCACCATCACCGCACACGGCGCAGCCGCCGCAGCCGAGCCGGCCCAGGCGCGGCCCGCCACGCCGCTCGCCAGCCGGCCCGGCCTGCTGGTGGTGCTGGGCAGCCTGTGGCTGGCCACGGCCGGCAACCTGCCGCTGTGGAAGGCGCTGCACGGCGCGGGCGTGCTCGGCGGCGTCTCCGGCGCCCTGTTCGCGCTGGGCATCACGCTGGGCATCACCGCCATGCTCGTCCTGTTGCTGGCGCCCCTGGCCTGGCGCGGCAGCCTGAAGCCGGTGCTGACGCTGCTGCTGCTCATTTCAGCCGTCAGCAGCCATTTCATGCTGGCCTACGGCATCGTCATCGACAGCACGATGCTGACCAACCTGCTGCAGACCGACCTGCACGAAAGCGCCGACCTGATGAGCGGCAGCCTGTGGTCGACGCTGGCCCTGCTGGGCCTGGCCCCGGCGGCGGCGGTGTGGCGCCGGCCGCTGGCCTGGGCGGCGTGGCCGCGGCGCCTGGGCGCCAACCTGCGGCTGGTCGCGGCATCGGCGCTGCTGCTGGTCGCCACCGTTTTCGCGTGTTATCAGCCCCTGGCCTCCACCATGCGCAACCAGCCGGGCCTGCGGCATCTGGTGAACCCGCTGAACACGGTGCAGGCGGCGCTGAAGCTGACACGCCACGCCCCCACGGCACACACCCCGCCGTCGCCCCTGGGCACGGACGCCCGCATCGTGCCGGCCACGGCGTCCACCCGTCCGCCGCTGCTGGTGCTGGTGGTGGGCGAGACGGCGCGCGGCGACCACTTCGGCCTCAACGGCTATGCGCGCGACACCACGCCCGAGCTGGCCGCCCTGGGCGTGGCCAGCCAGCGCAACGCCTGGAGCTGCGGCACCAGCACCGCGGCTTCCGTGCCCTGCATGTTCTCGCCCATGAACCGCGAGGAATTCGACGCCCGCCGCGGCGAGCAGGAAACGCTGATGGACGTGCTGCAGTACGCCGGCTTAGGCGTGCTGTGGCTGGACAACCAGGCCGGCTGCAAGGGCGTGTGCGACCGCGTGCCCAACCAGCGCACCGACGCCACCGCCCACCCCGCCCTGTGCCGCGACGGCGAGTGCCTGGACGACGCGATGCTCGTCGGCCTGGACCAGCGCCTGGCCGCGCTGCCGGCCGAGCGGCGTGCCCGCGGCGTGGTGCTGGTGCTGCACCAGATGGGCAGCCACGGCCCGGCCTACTTCAAGCGCTCCGGCGCGGCGCAGAAGCGCTTCCAGCCCGAGTGCCGCACCCCCACGCTGCAGGACTGCGCGCCCGGCACGCTGGTGAACGCCTACGACAACAGCATCGCCGAGACCGACCACTTCCTGGCCGGCACCATCCGCTGGCTGCAGGCGCAGTCCGACCGCTACGACCCCGCGCTGCTGTACGTCTCCGACCACGGCGAATCGCTGGGCGAGCGCAACCTCTACCTGCACGGCCTGCCCTGGTCGCTGGCGCCGGACGTGCAGAAGCACATCGCCTGGGTCAGCTGGCTGTCGCCCGGGTACCAGCGGCGCAGCGGCGTGTCCGCCACCTGCCTGAAGCAACGCCAGGACGAGCGCATCGGCCACGAGCACCTGTTCCACAGCCTGCTGGGCCTGCTGGACGTGCAGACCGCGGCCTACCGGCCGGAGCGCGACTTCTACCGCGCCTGCCGCCAGCCCTGACCCGCTGGCGCGGGCGGCCGCGCCGCGCGCCGCCCTCTGCGGTGCTGCGCTTGCTCCACGGCCCGCCGGGCGCCCGGCCGGGGGGCGTTGCGGCACACTCGGCGCACCCCCTGTGCGCCGACCGGAGAACGCCCATGCAAGCCCCCGCCCGCTACCTGGTGATCATCGACAGCGACGGCGCGCAGACCGCGATGCTGTTCACCGCCGAGCGCAAGCTGGTGGGTGAATTCGATGCCGGCACCGAGGAGGTCGCGGTGATGGCCACCGGCCTGACCCCCACCCGCAGCGCCGCGGCGCCGGAATGGGACCGCGCGCTGGCCGGCAGCACGCCGGGCGCGCGGGCGAATGCGGTGGTGTACGAGCTGGACGTCTGAGTCCACGCGCCCGGCCCGTCGCCCGCCATGGCCTACCGCCGCATCACCCGCCTGCGCACCGCCGGGGCCGAGTGGCAGCAGGTGGAGTTGCTGGAAGACCCGCCCGCGGCCGGCTGGACCCCCGCCTACCGCGTCGACACACCGCGCCTGCTGCTGCCCGACCAAGGCGCGCTGGAGGTCGAGCTGGACGGGCGTCCCGTGTCCGCCGATCCGCTCACCGGCGTCTGGCTGACGCCCGAGCGGCCCTACCGCGTCCGGCAGCCCCAGGCCGGCCAGCGCAGCAGCGTGCTGGTGCTGGCCGCCGCCGGCGCCGCCAGGCCGGGCCCGGTGCGCGTGGGCGCGCGCTGGCGCCTGCGGCTGCAGTTGCTGGCGGCGGCCGCGGCGCGCCATGACGACGAGCTGGCGCGCGACGAGCTGGCGCGCGAAGAGGCGCTGGCCGCGCTGGTCGGCGAGACGCAAACCCAGGTCGACGGACCGCCCGGGCCCCACCGCGCGGTGCAGCGCGCCCAGGCCTTCCTGGCCGAGCACTTTGCGGGTCATCACACCCTGGCCGGCATCGGCCGCGCCGCGGCCTGTTCGCCGTTCCAGCTGGCGCGGCAGTTCCGCCGCGCGACCGGACAGACCCTGCACCGCCACCGCACCGAACTGCGCCTGGCCGAGGCGCTGCGCCGGCTGGAAGCCGGCGAACGCAACCTCAGCCTGCTGGCCGCCGAGCTGGGCTTTGCCAGCCACAGCCACTTCAGCGCGGTGTTCCGCCAGCTGCTGGGCCAGCGGCCGGCGGCGATGCGCACGATCCTGACAGCGCGGCCCGGCGGCTGACACGACACTGCGCTTCCGCGTGGCGACCCGCGCCGCGCACGGAGGACGCCACCATGCCCCAATCGAACCGCCTGGCCGGCGTCGCGCTGGGCCTGCTGGCGGCGCTGATCGGCGGCAGCTGGCAGGTGGTGACGCGGCAATCCGCCACCACCACCATCGCCCCGGCCGATCTCGTGATCCTGCGCTACGGCATCCCGGCCCTGCTGCTGGCGCCGCTGTGGTGGCGCGGCGGGCTGCTGCCCCCAGGCGTCCCGGCCTGGCGGCTGGCGCTGGTCGTCGCCGGGGCCGGCCTGCCCTTCGGCGCGCTGGCCATCGGCGGCGCGGCGCTGGCGCCGGCCTCCCACATGGGGGTGCTGATGGCGGGTGCCGGACCGCTGTTCACCGCGGCGATGGCCTGGGCGCTGTGGCGCGAGCGGCCCGGCCGCCGCCGCAGCGGCGGGCTGCTGCTGATGGCGCTCGCCGTCGGCCTGCTGGGCGCCGGTACGCTGGCGGGCTGGCGGCCCGCGCACGCGGTGGGCGACGCGATGTTCCTGCTCGCCGCCGCGCTGTGGACCGCCTTCGCGCTGGCGCTGCGCGGCAGCGGGCTGGGGCCGTGGCAGGCGGCGGCGCTGATCAACACCTGGTCGGCCCTGGGCGTGGCCGCCTGGGTGCTGGCGCGCGGCGGCACGCGCCTGTTCGACGCGCCGCTGCCGCACCTGCTGCAGCAGGCACTGTGGCAAGGCGTGCTGGCCGGCGTGCTGGGCTTGTGGGCCTTCAACGGCGCCGTCGCGCGCCTGGGCGCGCCCGGCGCGGCGGCCTTCGGCGCCCTGGCACCCGCCGTGTCCGCGCTGGGCGGCTGGTGGTGGCTGGGCGAGCCGCTGGGCCCGCTGGAAGCAGCCGCGGTGGGCGCCGCGGTGCTGGGGGTGCTGCTGGCGAATGCCGCCCCCGCGGCTGCCCGGCCGGCGCCGGCTGGCGGCTCGCCACAAGCACCTGGCCAGTCCGAGGTGGCGGGCCTGCCTAGCATGCGGGCATGCACCGCGACACCGCCCTCGTCCACCTCGGCCGCCACAGCGCCACCACCGCGCAGGCGGTGAACCCGCCGATCGTCCGCGCCTCGACCATCGTCTTCGACAGCCTGGCCGCGT
>CBIHPZ010000347.1:0-4932 GCA_966211865.1 uncultured Aquabacterium sp. | reverse complement strand
GGAATGCGCACCAGCTCCAGCATCTCCACCGCCCGGTCCAGCGCGGCGCGCTTGCCCAGCTTCTCGTGCAGCTGCAGCACCTCGGCGATCTGCTCGCCGACGGTGTAGACCGGGTTCAGCGCCGTCATCGGCTCCTGGAACACGATGGCGATTTCGCGGGCGCGGATCTGCCGCATCTCGTCGTTCGACAAGGGCACCAGGTCGCGGCCCTGCCACATCACGCGGCCGGCCACGATGCGGCCGGGCGGCATCGGCAGCAGCTTCAGCACCGTCATCGCGGTGACGGACTTGCCGCAGCCGGATTCGCCCACCACGCACACCGTTTCGCCGCGCTCGATGGCGATGTCCACGCCGTCGACCGCGTGCAGCCAGCCGTCGTCGGTGTTGAAGTGGACCTTGAGGCCCTCGATGCTCAAGAGTGCCATTGCGACTACAGCACCTTGCGCGGGTCCAGCGCATCGCGCAGCCCGTCGCCGACGTAGTTGATCGTCAGCACCGCCAGGAAGATGGCGCTGCCGGGGAACAGCGCCCAATGCGGCGCGATGTCCAGGTATTCCTTGGCGTCGAAGAGGATGCGGCCCCAGGTCGGCACGTCGGGCGGGAAGCCCAGCCCGAGGAAAGACAAGGTGGACTCCGCGATGATCGCGGCCGCCACGTCGATGGTGCCGGCGACGATCACCGGGCCCAGCGCATTCGGCAGGATGTGCCGCACCACCTGGCGCGGCGTGGTGGCGCCCAAGGCGCGCGCGGCTTCCACGAACTCCTTCTCGCGCAGCGAGAAGAACTGCGCCCGCACCAGCCGCGCCACCGGCATCCAGCGGAAGCCGCCGATCACCAGCACGATGAGGATGAACATGCCCAGCTCCGGGCCGAAGATGTTCTTCAGCCCGTCGCGGAACAGGTAGATGACGAGCAACAGCAGCGGCAGCTGCGGCAGCGACAGGAACAGGTCGGTGACCCACATCAGCGCCGCATCCACCGCCCCGCGCGAGATGCCGGCGATGGCGCCGATGACGACGCCGACGCAGATGGCCATCATCATCGCGGCCAGGCCCACGGCCAGCGAGATGCGGCCGCCGTAGAGCACGCGGGCGAAGATGTCCTGGCCCAGGTCGTCGGTGCCGAAGGGGTGCTTCAGTGACGGCGGGGCCAGGCGCGCGCTGAAGTCGATGTCGTTGATCGGCACCTTCCACAGCAGCGGCCCGAACAGCACCAGGCCGATCATCACGCCCAGCAGCACCAGGCTCACCACCGCCATCTTGTGGCGGCGGAAGCGGCGCCAAGCTTCCTGCGCCGGCGAGACGCTGCGCCGCCGCGGCGCGGCGCCGCCCGCCGGGGCCGGCGATGCGTCCCGTGGACGCTCGCTTTCAGCGGTAGGAGATGCGAGGGTCGAGCCAGCCATACAGCAGGTCGGCGATCAGGTTGAAGAGGATGACGAGGCAGGCGAACACGAAGGTCACCGCCATGATCACCGGCGTGTCGTTGCGCAGGATGGCGTCGATCAGCAGCGAGCCGATGCCGGGGATGCGGAAGATCTGCTCGGTGACGATGGCGCCGCCGAACACCGCCGGCATCTGCAGCGCCACCAGGGTGACGACCGGGATCAGTGCGTTGCGCACCACGTGCTTCATCACCACGGTGCGCTCGGGCAGGCCCTTGCTGCGCGCGGTGGTGACGTGGTCGAGCCGGATCACGTCCAGCACCGCCGAGCGCACGTAGCGCGTCCAGCTGGCGCCCTGGAACAGGCCCAGCACCAGCACCGGCATGATGGACTGGCGGATGTGCTCCCACCACCACTGCCAGCCGGTGGCGCTGATGTCGGCGCGGTAGACGAAGGGCAGCCAGTCGAGCTTGATCGAGAACAGCAGGATCAGCAGCAGGCCGGTGAAGAAGGTGGGCAGCGAGAAGCCGATGAAGGCCAGGGTGTTGGCGACCTGGTCGAACACCGAATAGGGCCGCGTGGCGGACACGATGCCCACCGGCAGCGCAATGGCCAGCGCCAGCAGCTGCGACAGCCCGATGACGGCCAAAGTGACCGGCACCCGCTGCAGGATCAGCGTGTCCACGTCGACGCGGCTGATGAAGGAAAAGCCCCAGTCGCCGTGCAGCATGGCGGCCAGCCAGCGGAAATAGCGCTGCCAGACCGGATCGTCCAGGCCGAACTTGGCGCGCAGCATGGTGCGCACCTCGGCCGGCACGTTGGGGTTGGTGGCCAGTTCCTCGAAGGGGTCGCCCGGCGCCAGCGCCAGCACGGTGAACAGCACCACGCTGATGCCCAGCAGGCTGGGCACCGCGATCAGGAGGCGGCGAAGGATGTACGGGCCCAAGCCTGCTCGCTCTTCAGCTCAACTCGGCGCCGGCGTGGCCGCTCATGCGTCGCGATACCAGTCGTGCAGCTGCGCGAAGTCGAGGTCGAAGCCCGACAGCACCGTCTGCAGCTTCAGGTTCGCGCCGCGCACCCGCGGGCGGCTGATGAGCGGGATGATGACGTTGTCCTTGCAGGGCAGGTCGTTCATCTGCACGAAGAGGGCGGTGCGCTTGACGGGGTCCAGTTCGGCTTCGGCGGCGCGGAACGCCTTGTCGTAGGCCTCGCTGGTCCAGCGCGAGATGTTGCGGCCCAGCCATTTGTTGGCCTTCGAGGACACCTCCCACGAGGTGTACTGGTCCATGAAGCGCTCCGGGTCGGGCTGCGTCATGGTGGTGGTGTACATCTGCATGTCGGCGTAGAACTTGCCGTAGGTGTCGGTGTTCGCCACGTCGGACGAGAAGAACACGCTGGCGGTCACCGACTTCAGTTCGAGGTCGATGCCCGCCTTCTGCGCCGCCTGCTTGATCACCGCCTGCTCCTTCTGGCGCAGCGTGTTGACGGAGGTCTGGAAGACGAAGCGCATCTTCTTGCCGCCCTTTTCGCGGATGCCATCGCTGCCCTTCTTCCAGCCGGCGCCATCGAGCAGGGCGTTGGCCTTGTCGATGTTGAACTCCATCTTCGTGTTCGGCGAGCGGTAGCGCGACGGGTTGTTCAGGAAGTTGGACGTGGCGGTGCCGGTGCGGCCGTAGATGAAGTCCTGGATGCTCTTGCGGTCGGCCAGCAGGCTCATGGCCTCGCGCACCGCGGGATCGCTGAAGGCGAAGTGCTTGGTCTTGGCGCTCGACCGCTCGCCATCGACCTCGGCCACGGGGTCGGTGGGGTTGAGCTGGATGAACTCGATGTCGCCCGAGGGCACGATGTGCGCGCGGCCCTTGCCGCCGGCCTCGAGCCGTTTCAGCACCTCGTCTTCCACCTGCAGGTTCCAGGCGTAGTCGTATTCGCCGGTCTGCAGCACCGCGCGCGCGGCGGACGTGGGGTCGCCGCCGCCCTTCATCTCGATGCTGTCGAAATAGGGCCGGTTGGGCAGGTGGTAGTTCGTGTTCAGCTCGCCGCGCACCATGTCGCCCGGCTTGAAGTCGACGAACTTGTAGGGGCCGGTGCCCACCGGCTTCAGGTTGCCGGGCGCCTCGCGCGACTTGGCGCCGGCATAGGGCCCGAAGACGTGCTTGGGCAGGATCATTCCTTCTGCCGCGCAGAAGGTGGTGGCGAAGAAGGGCGTGGGCTTGGGGAAGATGACGCGAATGGTGTGCGAATCGACCTTCTCGACCTTCACGTCCTTGTAGACGCCGCTGGTGATGGCGGCGGTGGCGGGGTCCTTCGCGTATTCCCAGGTGAAGACGCAGTCGTCGGCGGTGAAGGGCTGGCCGTCGTGCCAGGTGACGTTGCGCTTGAGCTTCCACGTCACGGTGCGGCCGTCGGCCGACAGGCCGCCGTTGGCGCGCGTGGGCACCTCGGCCGCCAGCACCGGCACCATGTTGCCCTCGGCGTCCCAGACGCCCAGGGGTTCGTAGAAGATGCGCGAGCCTTCCTGGTCCTTGGTGCCGTTGGCGAAGTGCGGCTGCAGGTTGGTGGCGCCCTGCCACCACAGCACCTTCAGCGCGCCGCCACCGCCGCGCTTGGTGGGCTTGTAGTTGAAGGCGGGCGCCTGCGCCAAGGCCACGCCCGAGTGCATCAGCAGCTGCGTGGCCATGGGTGCGGTGAGGCCCACGGCCGCCAGGCGCTTGACGAAATCGCGGCGGGGCAATTGCCCTTCGCGGACTTGCTCGATCAGCGTGCGCAGTTGCTTGTCGTTCATGGCCTCGGCTCCTGGGTGGGCTGTGGGCATGCTAGCCAGCGACCACAGCCCGGCAATTCGGGTTTGATCCGTGAGGGAAACCCTGCATGAGCCGTGCCAAGGCAGGAAGGCGCGCGCGGCGGCGCGCCTGGGCAGTGGCCTTACTTCCCTGCGTCCACCAGGCTGCGCAGCCGATACAGCGCGTCCAGCGCTTCGCGGGGCGACAAGGCGTCGGGGTTCAGCGCACGCAGGGCGGCTTCGGCCGCCGACATCTCCGGCGCCGCGGGCGGCGGCGGCGCGGTGAAGAGTTCGGCCTGCAGGTCGTTGGCGCGCGACTGGCTTTCCAGGGCCTCCAGCGCGGCCTGCGCATGCCGCACCACCGGGGCCGGCATGCCGGCCAGCCGTGCCACCTGCACGCCGTAGCTGCGGCTGGCGGGGCCGGGTTCGATGGCGTGCAGGAACACGATGTCATGCCCGGCCTCGGCGGCGGACACGTGCACGTTCAAGGCGCGCGGGTGCTTGCGCGGGAACTCCGTCAGCTCGAAGTAGTGCGTGGCGAAGAGCGTGAAGGCCTTGCTGCGGTCGTGCAGGTGGGTGGCGATGGCGCTGGCCAGGGCCAGGCCGTCGAAGGTGCTGGTGCCGCGCCCGATCTCGTCCATCAGCACCAACGAATGTTCGGTGGCGCCGTGCAGGATGGCCGCGGCCTCGGTCATCTCCAGCATGAAGGTGGACTGGGCGTTGGCCAGGTCGTCGGCCGCGCCGATGCGGGTGTGGATGGCGTCGATCGGCC
>CBIHPZ010000346.1:0-4948 GCA_966211865.1 uncultured Aquabacterium sp. | reverse complement strand
TGCCCTTCAGCACGGCCAGCGAGGGCCAGATCGGCGTCTTGCCGAAGATGTCGCCGGCCAGCAGCGAGATCAGCGCCTCCTTCACCCGCAGCGGGTTCTGCGGGTTCAGGAACATCTCGCGCAGCGTGGGGTTGGTGACGCGGAAGATGAACCAGCTGAAGGCGCGCGGGCCATGCGCCATGGCCTTTTCGAAGCGCTTGCGCTCGCGCACGGCCGCACGCGGGCCGGCGGCCAAGGTGGCCTGCACCACGTCCACCGCCTCGAAGGCGCTCTGCATCGCCAGGAAGAAGCCCGACGAGAACATCGGGTCGATGAAGGTGTAGGCGTCCCCCAGCAGCAGGTAGCGGTCGCCGCTGCAGTGCGTGGCCGAGTACGAGAAGTTGCCGGTGGCGTGCACCTTGTCGCCCACCAGCTCGGCGCCCTTCAGGCGGCGGGCCAGCTCCGGGCTCATCGCGATGGTGTCGAAGAAGAAGTCCTTCAGCGGCTTGTCGCGCGACTTCAGGTAGTAGGGCCAGCAGGTGGCGCCCACGCTGACCGTGCCGTCGGCCAGCGGGATGTACCAGAACCAGCCGTGCTCGAACCAGCACAGCGTGATGTTGCCTTCGCGCTGGCCTTCATGGCGCCAGGCGCCGCGGAAATGGCCGTAGATGGCCGAGCTGTTGTGCAGCGGGTTGCGCTGCTTGGCCTTGAACTTGTGGGCCAGGAAGGTGTCGCGGCCGGAGCAGTCCAGCACGTACTTGGCGCGCCAGCGGCGCTCGGCGCCGTCGTCCAGCACCGCGGTGATGGTGGCGCCTTCGGCGTCGAAGGCCACGTCTTTTGCGCGGCAGCCCTCGTGCGTTTCGGCCCCGCGCTTCGCGGCATGGCGGAACATCAGCTCGTCCAGCTCGTCGCGCCGCACCTGCCAGGCGTAGGGCATGCTCTTGTCCCAGGCCTCGGCGAAGGCGATCTCGCTGCTGGTGCCCTTCTCGATCGAGACGAACTCGGCGCCGTACTTGCGCAGGCCGATCTTCTCGACCTCTTCGCGCAGCCCCAGGCGCTCGAACAGCGGTGCATTGGCCGGCAGCAGCGATTCACCGATGTGGAAGCGCGGGTGGTGGTCCTTCTCGATCATCACCACCCGGCGGCCGGCCTGGGCCAGCAGCATGGCAGCGGTGGAACCGGCGGGGCCGCCGCCGATGACGAACACGTCGCACTCGGCAGCGGCCGGCGCGGGGGAAGCTTCGGGGATCGGATTCATGGCAGAAAAAAGACGCGGCCCTACTTGACCGCCTGGATGTTCTCGCCCTTCAGGGCACCGTGGTCGCGGATGTTGACGGCATGCCGCCGCCAGCCGGCGATGGAGCGCTTGAAATGCCGCACCCACACCATGTAGTAAATGGCCTTCAGCGCCCAGAGGGACGGCCAGATCGGCGTCTTGCCGTAGATGTCGCCCGCCAGCAGCGACAGCAGCGCTTCCTTCACCCGCAGCGGGTTCATCGGGTACATGAACAACTCGCGGATCGTCGGGTTGGTCACGCGGTAGATGAACCACGAGTACTCGCGCGGACCATGGCGCATGGTCTTCTCGTAGCGCTTGCGCGCCTTGGCGGCTTCGGCCCGCGTGCCGTCCAGGTGCGCGGCCACCACGTCGGCCGCGTCGAAGGCGCTGTGCATCGCGAGGTAGAAGCCCGAGGAGAACATCGGGTCGATGAAGGCGAAGGCATCGCCCAGCATCAGGTAGCGCTCGCCGCTGCAGTGGGTGGACACGTAGGCGAAGTTGCCGGTGGCGTGCACCGCGTCGTCCACCAGCTCGGCGTCCTTCAGGCGGTCGGCCAGCTCGGGGCACAGCGCGATGGTGTCGTAGAAGAATTCCTTCAGCGGCTTCTCGCGTGACTTCAGGTAGTAGGGCCAGGCCACCGCGCCGACGCTGGTGGTGCCATCGAGCAGCGGAATGAACCAGAACCAGCCGTGCTCGAACCAGCAGATGCTGATGTTGCCTTCCCGCTTGCCCTCCAGCCGGCGCGCGTTGCGGAAGTGGCCGAACAGGGCCGAGCTGTTGTGGTCGGGGTTGCGCTGCTTGCTCTTGAACTTGTGCGACAGGAAGGTGTCGCGGCCCGAACAGTCCAGCACGAACTTCGCGCGCCAACGGCGTTCGGCGCCGTCGTCCAGCACGGCGGTCACGTCGGCGCCGGCCGCATCGAAGGCCACGTCTTTCACGCGGCAGCCCTCCAGCGTGGTGGCCCCACACGTCGCGGCGTGGCGAAACAGCAGCTCGTCCATTTCCGAGCGGCGCACCTGCCAGGCGGAGGGCATGCTCTTGTCCCAGGCGTCGGCGAACTCGAGGTAGCTGCGGTGCGCGTGGTCGGGCGAGACGAACTCGATGCCGTACTTCGGCATGCCGATCTTCTCGACCTGCTCGCGCACGCCCAGCTGGTCGAACAGGCGCACGTTGGCCGGCAGCAGTGATTCGCCGATGTGGAAGCGCGGGTGGTGGGCCTTTTCCAGCATCACCACGCGGCGGCCCTGCTTCGCCAGCAGCGCGGCGGCGGTGGAGCCGGCGGGGCCGCCGCCGATGATCAACACGTCGCAGGCTTCAGCGGCCATTCGGGGTGACGCACTGGCGGATGCGCCGGTGGAAGGAAGGGAAGTCGGGTTCATGTCCAAGGCCGCGCGGCATGCCCGGCACGGCGCCGCAATGTCAGCAAGATCAGGCGCGCTTGGTCGCCGTGTATTCCGAGAAGATGCCCAGCTCGGTGGTGCGCTGCACGTCGGTGAAGCCGGCGGCGCGCAAGGTGGCCATCACGGTGGCGGGCGGGATGCAGGCCTCGATGGTGTCCCAGTAGTAGCGCCACAGTTCCGAGGTGTGCCGCTGGCGCGCCACCACGCGGGCGATCAGCGGCACCACGGCGCGCATGTAGCCCTTCAACACCGCGGTGCCGATCGCTCCTTCCGGCTTGGTGATCTCCAGCACCACCAGCCGGCCACCCGGGCGGAGCACGCGGTGGAATTCACCGAAGGCGGCGGCCACGTCGCCGATGTGGCGCAGCGCATAGCCCATGCTGAGGAAATCGGCGCTGGCATCGGGCCGGGGCAGCGCCTCGGCCTTGCCACGCACCAGTTCGACGCCGGGCAGGTGCACCTGGTTCATCATGCCCACGCTGGGGTCCACGCCGGTGAGGCGGCCTTGCGCGCCGATGATCTTCAGCGCCTCGCGCGCCACCAGGCCGGTGCCGATGCCCACGTCCAGCACCTGCGCGCCCGCGGCCAGCCCGGCGCGCTGCAGCGCACGGCGGCGGTACCAGGGGCCGCTGCCGAAGGCCAGCACGCGTTCGATGCGGTCGTAGTCGGGCGCGGTCTCGTCGAAGATGCGGCGCAGGTACTGCTGTCGCTCCGCCTCGTCCTGGTAGTACTCGGTCAGTGGTGCATGCGGAAGCAGCACCTCATGGTCAGGCCGCGCGGGCGAGGGGGTGGGACTCATCGAAGGATTATCACCAGCGGGTGTCAGCAAACTGTTAACCGAGTCAGCCCGCGGCGCCCAGGCGCTGCCGTGCCAGCGCGGCACCTTCGGCCAGGGCGCGCAGCTTGGCCTCGGCCACCGCGCGGCGCATCGGCGCCAGTCCGCAGTTGGTGCAGGCGATGAGCCGCTCGCGCGGCACGTGCTGCAGCGCGCGGCCAATCGTGTCGGCCACTTCCTCCGGCGTTTCCACGGTGTCGCTGGCCACGTCGATCACGCCCACCATCACGTCCTTGCCGGCCAGCAGCGCCATCAGCTCGGGCGGCACCTTCGAGTGGATGCACTCGAGGCTGACCTGGTCGATGCGGCTCTTCGCCAATGCCGGGAACACCTGCTCGTACTGACGCCACTGCTCGCCCAGGGTCTGCTTCCAGTCGATGTTGGCGCTGATGCCGTAGCCGTAGCAGATGTGGACCGCCGTGGTGCAGGTCAGCCCCTCCGCCGCGCGTTCCAGCGCCTTCACGCCCCAATCGGCGGCCTCGGCCATGTAGACGTTGAAGGCCGGCTCGTCGAACTGCACGATGTCGATGCCATCGGCCTCCAGCGCACGGGCCTCCTGGTTCAGCAATTCCGCGAAGGCAAAGGCCATCTTCACCCGGTCGCCGTAGTGGCGGTCGGCCACGGTGTCGACGATGGTCATCGGCCCCGGCAGCGTGAACTTGGTCTTGCGCGTGGTGTGGGCGCGCAGCAGCTTGGCCTCCATCTCATGCACGCGGCCTTTCAGGCGCAGCGGGCCCACCACCTGCGGCACCATGGCCTTGTAGCGGTCGTTGCGGATGCCCATCTCGACCTTGTGCTCGAAGTCGATGCCCTCGACCTGCTCCAGGAAACCGTGCACGAAATGCTGGCGCGACTGCTCGCCGTCGCCGATCACGTCGAGCCCCGCGTCTTCCTGGGTCTTGATCCACAGCAGGGTGGCGTCGCGCTTGGCCTGGGCCAGGGCCTCGCCTTCGGCCTGCCATTTCGGCCACAGCTTGTTCGTCTCGGCCAGCCAGGCGGGTTTGGGCAGGCTGCCGGCGATGGCGGTCTCGAACATGCGCGGGCTCCAGGGCTGAAAGAGCCGGTCAGCCTAGCGCAACAGGCCCGCTGCCAGAATCGGCGGAAGCCCGGGCCCGGTGTTTGCTGCGCGGCCTGATCCCCTGGTTCCAACCCTGCGCCGGAGAGCTGCATGTCCCACCCGTTTGCCGACACGCTGAAGACCCTGCCGCTGCCGAATGGCCGCCTGGCCCGCTACCACGCGCTGCCGGAGCTGGCCCAGCGCTTCCCCAACGTGAACCGCCTGCCGGTGTCCCTGCGCATCGTGCTGGAAAGCGTGCTGCGCAACTGCGACGGCAAGCGGGTGGAGGCGCACCATGTGGAGCAGCTGGCCAACTGGCAGCCCACCGCCGCCCGCACCGACGAGATCCCTTTCGTCGTCGCCCGCGTGGTGCTGCAGGACTTCACCGGCGTGCCGCT